>JAGCXC010000001.1 GCA_017961515.1 Clostridiales bacterium
ATCAATTGATGCGTGTTATTCTATTGGAACAGGTATATAGGTCATTTAAAATATTAAATAATGAGACATACCATAAGTAATCAAAAAGCGGTAAGTGTTTCATAAAACGTAGTAAAAAGGATAAAAATGGAGCAAGCTTACTATAATATCATATAATAAAAGAATAAAGCTAAAAAACGAATTTGCAGATATAGCAAATTAATGCTAAACTTGCGAAAAAGCATCGCGGAGTGGAGTGACCAGGTAGCTTGTGAAGTTTACAACTCGAAAGTCGAGGTTTGAGGTTTTTGTCTCTGCGGCCCAAATTGTCAAGGAATTTAGAGTTTCTTTAAGGAGATGGTGCCATGTAGCATAGGTTCAGGTGTGTTGGTTATGATAGCTGGGTAATTAGTCTAATGGGCAAGATTTTTGTTTTTATGTGTTGTCATACTTTTGGAGGATATCATTTTCAACAACAATTCATACTAGACGATCTGTCTAGGAAGATACTCAGAGAGAATATTATGTTGTACCTGTATATTAATATGACATAGGGTATTTTTCTTAAGGAGTGTACAGGTAAAATGGTAAACAAGATTTGGGGGAATTTTAATTGGAAAGAATAGTTATAACGGGGGGAAAACCTCTAAAGGGAGAAGTTGTAGTAAGTGGAGCCAAAAATGCTGCAGTAGCAATACTTCCAGCTGCGTTGATGATAGATGGTTTATGTAAGATAGATAACGTACCTGATATAAAGGATATTAGAATTTTAAAGAAAGTAATGGAAGATCTAGGGGCAGAGATTACTTATGACGACAGGAACGAGGTGTGTTTTGATTGTAGGCACATAAAAAGTTTTGAAGCCATATCAGATGATGTAAGTAAGCTTAGGGCGTCTTACTATTTTTTAGGTGCGATGTTAGGTAGGTTTAAAAAAGCAAAAGTAAGATTTCCGGGAGGATGTAATTTTGGTACAAGGCCAATAGATCAGCATATAAAGGGATTTGAGGCATTAGGTGCAAGAGTGTACGTTGAGGGTGATATTATAAGTGTTGAAGCGAATCGGTTAGTTGGTACACAAATTTTCCTAGATGTGGTTAGTGTGGGAGCAACAATCAATATAATGCTTTCGGCTGTTTGTGCAGAGGGCATAACGACGATAGAAAACGCTGCAAAGGAACCGCATGTAGTGGATGTAGCGAATTTTTTGAATGTCATGGGTGCGGATATAAAGGGTGCCGGAACAGGTAGAATAAGAATAAAGGGTGTAGAAAAACTTATTGGTAATGCTACACACAGCATAATTCCAGATATGATAGAAGCTGGTACATACATGTTGGCCGGTGCAGTAACTAAAGGGGATGTTGTAGTGCGTAATATAGTACCAAAGCATCTAGAGTCATTAACGGCAAAACTTGCAGAGATGAACATGGACGTAGAGGAAGGTATAGATTATATCAGAATAAAAGGACAGGACGAAGTGAAACCTATTAATATAAAGACCAGTCCATATCCAGGATTCCCCACAGACTTGCATCCACAAATGAGCGTATTTTTAACGTTTGCAAATGGCAAAAGTAAGATAACAGAAGGGATATGGGAACTTAGATTCCAGTATGTAGATGAGTTAAAGAAGATGGGAGCATATATAAATTTAGAGAATAGTACAGCTACCATAAAAGGCGGGACTAAGCTGCATGGCGAGAAAGTTTTTGCAAGTGACATAAGAGCAGGGGCAGCGCTGGTGTTAGCTGGATTGGCAGCAGATGGAGTTACTGAGGTTTATAATGTCAAATACATAGACCGAGGATATGAAAGATTGGAAGAGAAGTTGGCTGATTTAGGAGCAGAGATAAAAAGGGTGGTAGACTAAATCAAAGTGGGTAGTAGGTACCTTAGTTGTGAATTAACCTATACAAAGAATTTATTTTTAATCGAGATTGTGTTAACACTAAGTAGGATGAAGAGATATAGACTACTATTTGCTGATATTAACCGCATTTTTATATAAGGAGTACAGGAGCGAGTGACATAAAAGGACAGCTTGTATTGTGTTATGAATGATAGCCAACCTTTTGTGTATTGTGGTAAGAGGAAGCTTTCGCCTCAATATCTCAAATTTTATAAAAAAATTTGAGATATTGGTGGGAGAGAATGAGTACAATAATAGTTAAGAGTACAAAAGGTATGAGTGTTTTTTTACTTTTTGTATGTTGTTTTGTAATATTACGTAAAAGGAAGAAAAATGAATATATTTAGAGGGAATTAGGCATAATATTAAATAATAATGAGATAAAGCTCCAAAATGAATTTGCACAAAAAACAAATTAATGCTAGACTTATAGGGTAGCAAAAAAACGTCGCGGGGTGGAGCAGACAGGTAGCTCGTCGGGCTCATAACCCGAAGGTCGTAGGTTCAAATCCTGCCCCCGCAACCAAGGTTATCAAGGGATCCGATGGGTTCCTTGATTTTTTTGTGTAGGGGAAAAGTGGCGAAAGATCGGCGGAAGTTGTTGGGAACTTAGTGATAAGGGTGAAATATTTAATACATAAACGTATGGAACATGTAAAGATGAAGAAGTTATTAAAGAAAATTCGTTAAGAACAGAAAAATCTTCTTTAAATTTAGAAGATTTAAAAGCTTTAGAAGGAGATTATGTTACTGTAATTAATGTAAGTTGTGAGTATACCTAAATATGATATATTTGTATATCCTGAGTTTATAAGTTAAAGAAAGGGATTAGATATACTACAAAAAGCGGAATTAGTTGTGAAAAAAGATGATTGTTATACTATTCCTAAAGCATTGAAGTTTACTAATCAAACAACGGTTGGAGCAGTAAAAAAGCAAGAAGAAAGAAAAAGAAAGGCAGACAATTGTCTAACAGATATAGAAAAAGATGAAGAAAAAGAAAAAAGAAATAAGAAAAGAGAGGAAGAGGGAGAGAGAGATATA
>JAGCXC010000002.1 GCA_017961515.1 Clostridiales bacterium
AAAACTAAAAACCTAAAAAATAAAAAGGATAGGTGGAAAAATATGAGGTTAAAAGATGTGTTAACTGTTAAATTAGGTGGAGAAAATTTTGAAATAGTAAAAAGTGATGATATGGAGTATTTAAAAAAAAGAGCTATGATTAATAGTGGTGTTGATTTATCAAGTTGTTACATAAAATGCTCTAATGTTAAAAAATCTATATATAGGAAGTGGTTAGAGTGGGCACGCAACAACGAATGTATAAATAATTTTGGTATATCATCATACAATCCTATGATATTTACATTATCAACTATTTGCAAAAAAAGTAATGTTGAAAATGTATTGTATATAACACCATCACATAACAACTTTTGCATTAGTAATGAAAAGTGGGAAGAATTGAAAAATCTTTGCTATGAAATGAAAAAGACTTTTCAACAAATTTTAGCACAGTACATAAACGTAAAAAAAAATGTGTTATATGATTATACTTGTTATAAAATAGCACAAGAAGAGGGATTGTATTTAATAAAAGAATATAATCCAAAATTTACAAATTGTTTAGGTGGTTTATCAAATAATATAGCTACAAATATAATAAATGCAATAGTGCGTGATATATTCAATTACTAACCTATAAATTAGATAAATAGATAAATAGGAGGATAATATAACATGAAAAAAGATAAAATACTATTTGATAGTATCATGAATACTGAATTTAAAGAACGTGCAAAGAATTTATTATTTACAAGGAAATTTGAAAAAGAAGTGTATAAATTCTATCTAGTTGTAGATAAAATTTGCATATCTAATGAATTGATATATTATTATATCGTTGAAACACCTGAAAATTGTTTTGGTTACAATGATATAATAGATTTTTTTGGTGGTTGTGGATTTTCGACTCATAGATATCAACCTAAATGGATTAAAAATTCTTGTAAAAATGCACTTTTGAAAAGAGGTTTTAGAGGTGGAAGGCTTGAAAATAATCATCGCGATTTTCAAGTATATTTCAAAGAATAATATTTTAAGGCTAGTTAATACTAGCCTTTTTTTTGTTATCGCTTGTTAAACTTTTGTCAATAGCATTGTATTTTCCATTTTAAGACGTTTTTGCCACGTAATGTATATAATAGTATATCTAATTACTTTCATCGCGTTCTAGGTGGTAATACGTGCGTATTTTAGCTATGTCTACAAATAGTATTATATGCACAAGGCGGATAAGGTACAATGTTACTAGATATAACTAAAAGCTATGGAGCAAGGGAAAAGTATAGTTAAAAGCTATGGAATAGAAGAAAATATCCTCTTTTTCATAGAAAATTCATTTTGTGAACTATTCAAACACATACTGTCAAGTAAAAAACTTTACACCTAACACTGTCAAGCAATTTACTTTACACCTATACCACATCTTAAACCACTTCACATAGTTTTTAAAACTACATAATTATTTTACAATTTCTCAAGTTGTCACACAATTCATATATAGTGCAAACTGTTATTGTTTTACTATTTTAGCACTTGCACAACGTACCATATAACGCACGTATTCAATCATACAGACGTTTTATATGTCATAGATAAAATATATTCATACTATCGTGACAAGCCCTATATGACCATGCTATGACGTTATTTTCCGTTACAAGAAATGTCATGCAATGCAAAGCTTGTCAAGGTGTATGTCAACGAATGACATTGAACTCCTTGTGCTGCTACCATATCCATGACAAAACAAAGGTGTTACGTCACGTTTTATGTCAATAAATTTTTTCATGTACTTTGTTGACGTGTCAAGCTTGCAACTTGTCACAACTCCTATATACGTCAAGCCTACTGTCAAGGACTTGTCACCATGTCAAGACTTGTCAAGCTAGTGATACTTAACTAACTTTGGTAAGTTTGTCTAACTAGTGTTAGTGTTGCCTTACTAGTGTAGCCTTGCTACAACCTTAGTTAGTATACCTTACTTGTGTTAGTCAACCTAATCTTAGTTAGCCTTTTTCAACCTCAGTTAGTGTGTCTATCCTCAGTTAGTCTACCTTACCTTAGTTAGTCTGACTAACCTTAGTACATTGCAACTAACCTAAGTAAGTCCAGCTTAACTTCATGACGCCCTTGTCACCAAAGGGGGCACGTTTTGGCAAGAATAGGTGTTCGAATTTTGAAAGGGGGACGGGTAGCAATCTCCCACTTTCACTTCAAATTCCCCCTTTTTCCCCTCTCCAATTTTCATTCCCTTATTCCATTTTCTCACTTATCTCTAATTTTCCATTCCCTACCACTTCCTAACCACGATTTTTTCTTCCACTCACGTTAGAGTACCGAGTTTTCCTAGAGTGTTCCAAGTGCACTAAAACAGATAAATCAACGTGACTATAATAGCCAACGTAACTTGCCACTTCACTCCGTATCAAGATTATAACAATTATGTGTTACGTACCATAAAACTTCGTAGTAGTACAACACTTTCGTACCATAATAGGCACGTGCCCTATCGGTTACCCTCTGTGCACTAAATTTCATACTTCGTGTACATCTAGTATAGTATCATTCATGTTACATAGTAACATTCATATTGTCTGCTTTGCGTACACTCGTATTCAATTATGCCTATTACATGGCACTGTATTCCTGACTTAGTCACAGTGTACACAGTGTACTAAATACAAGTTGTAGTTTTCTGACTAAGTTACACTGTACTGCTAGGCAAGGTTAGGTTAACTATTAGTTGACGTAGCTATAATAGACACGTAACTTAACAGTTACTAAATCTCACAATGCAAACTACGTACCGATACTATTTATCTCCTGTGGGTGCATTGTTCGATTACGTCTATTACATAGCCACTCGTTTACCAACTTAGTCAAAGTGTACTAAAATTTGTAGTAGGAACTACAAGTTAAAGTTTTCTGACTAAGATTTACTTGGTAATCTTTTGTAGATACGTAGTAGTTTACTGCTAGTTAAAGTTTACCATTCTAGTTGAAGTATCTAACATGGTTAATTTTATTAAGACAATAGAATTGTAAATTACTTGGTTAGTCTAACAACCCTAACTTAGTTACAGTGAACTACTAGACTAAGTAAGTGAACTTTATCTTACTAGTAACTAAAATATTCTATTGGTATTAATAATATAATAATTACTAAAGTTACTAAACTGTTAAAGACTTCTATTCTAGTCAAATAACTAATATGTTTAGTTTAAATCTATTAATACTATAATAAATCTCATTACTAAACTAATCTAGTACCCTAACTAAGTGCAATGCACTATAATACTGTTGTCACTAAAACTATCAGTATACTGTCACTAGGATAGTAGGGTAAAACAGTAAGGTTACTTTATTTACTTATGGAAATTAAGAATACTATAACCTTTTAGTAGCTATCACTAAGTCAGTAAACTAAACCATATAGGTAATCTAATACTATTGTAATATTTTATAGTAATACTGTAAGGTTATCTACAAGTTATAGTCCGTCAAGTTGCATCTAACTGTTATAATACTATACGTGTTTATACTACAACTATCGTGTATATCATATCTACACTTTATAGGCAACTTGACTAGTATAGTAGGGTAGAACTCAAAGAGTAATAACATATGTTAATAAT
>JAGCXC010000003.1 GCA_017961515.1 Clostridiales bacterium
ATTTTTCATTTGGTTTATTTGCTTTAAAATCTCTTTTTAATAGATTATCTGCTATTTTACCTATTGTTCCTTGATATGAATTATAACTTCTTTTGGGTCTTTGAATACTCTTTAAGCCCATAATTCTCATTAATTTTGCAACTGTTTTATGATTGATTATATATCCTCTATTCCTCATTTCTAATGTTATTCTACGATAACCATAACGACCTTTATTTTCTTGGAATATTAATAATATTTCATCTTTTTCCATTTTATATTTATCTTCTTTCTTTGATTTTTTTAAATGATAATAGAATGTACTTTTTGGCATTTCTGCTAATTTCAATAATTCTCTCAAGCTATATTTCTGCCTTAATTCATTGACAACAATTACTTTTTCTTGCCCTCTCGCTTGATTCTCTCCTGAACTAAGGCATTTAATTTTTTTAAGTATTCGTTCTCCATTCTAAGATGCTGAACTTCTGCTATCAAATCTTTTTCTATTTCCTTATCTAGTTTTTTATTTTTTGGTTTAGAATTCATGTTTTTACTTCTACCACGTCTCTCTTCATAGAGAGCTTGTGGACCTTCCTCATAATATATGCGTTCCCATTTTGATACAACGCTTCCCGACCCCAAGTTAAAATGTATGGCTGCTTCTGTTGCCGATAAATGATTACTTTGCATATATTCTACCACATTTTGTTTAAACTCTCCTCTATATGAAGATTTTTGTTTTTTTACTAATCCCTCTATTCCATGTTCCTGATATTTTCGTATCCACATTTTTATCCCGGATTTTTTTGGAATACTGAAATATTTCTCTGCTTCCGGTCGACTATGATTCTCTTCTAAACAATACTTTACTACTTTTAATTTAAATTCTTCTGTATATTTGCTCATTAAAAATGAACCCTCCTTGTTGTTTTACTTTTTTGTCTAACTTTTGGGGTCCACTTCAAAACTACAGTAACTATTCAAAAATGTTCTACTGAGAACAAAAGCTATACAGAAAATTGGGCACCAATAAATTATGTTATAGCTTATAACTTAGACGGTGGAGCTTTAGAAACTGCAAATCCAACCCAGTACAATATAGAAACAAATACCATTACACTAACCAATCCAACTAAAGTAGGGTATGATTTTACTGGATGGACTGGTTCAAATGGAACAAGTCCTCAAACTACTGTAACTATTCAAAAAGGTTCTACTGGAGATAAAAACTATATCGCTAATTGGAATGATGCTAAAATTGTTGCTGTAGGTAAATGTGGCGGTGATGTCAATTGGAAACTAGATTTCGGAGGTACTTTAAGTATTTCGGGTTCAGGGGCTGTGGATAATTGTTCCGATGAATTGTCAATGTGGTCTAATTACAAAAATCAAATAACATCAGTAATAATAGGAGATGAAATTACTTCTATTTTGGCAAACGCGTTTTCTGGTTGTAAAGCATTAACTTCCGTAACGATCCCAGACAATGTTACATGCATTGGCGATGGTGCATTTGAAGATTGTAGCGCATTAACCTCAATAACAATCCCCAATTCGGTTACTTTTATTGGAAACAGAGTATTTAGTGGATGTAGCAGTTTAAGTTCTGTAGCTCTAGGAGATAACATCGTGTCAATTGGAGATTCGGCATTTTC
>JAGCXC010000004.1 GCA_017961515.1 Clostridiales bacterium
ATTTTCGGTACCATATGTATTTTTTGCACCACTATATGATATAGTTATTTTATTGCCTGAATATACGTTCACAGTGGAATTTGGGCTAGGATTTGTTAGACTAAATTGCATAGAATCATCGACAATAGTAAGTTTTGCACCGTCTCCATAGCCATAGAATCCGGGAGTTGGAGACACGGTTGGATTAGGTGATATTACGACTGGATCTGATTCTGGTAAAGGTTGAGTAGAAAATTCAGATGTTCCATATGTGAATTTTGTCCGTTTAAGATATAATGGATTAGGACTGTTGTTAATAAATTGACTTGTAGTATTTATTGGTGAAAATTGAGCCACTATATTATTCCCAGTAATTGATGGAGACATTCCTTCGGAGCTTGCATCTGATACCATAAGAATTGAGTGTAAAGGTATATTTAAAGCACATCTTACGTGGCAATCTGAAGAAATACTACTATTAACAGATAAGGCGCCATTAAATACCATTGCAATTCCAGAAGAAGAAAAAGAAGCAGATCTAAGCCACCATAAATTATTGCTTCCTGATGAATAAGACAGATTTCTTACTATTCTATTTGTATCAAATATTGTTGCATAAATGTATTCGTCATTCGAAAGTATTTCTTGCCCATAGCTATTATCAAATCCATACTCTTTATTTAATATCTCTTTTGCGGATAATAAAAATATTGTGTCTCCTTTTAATCCACAGCCATATGCACAGGCAGTAGACGCATCAGATGTGTCTCCTACAATTCTAAAATTATTACCATCCTTACTAGTATGAAAATTTGGCATATCTGCTTTATCAAATTCTGGACTAAGTCCACTATTATACCAATTGTCTCTCTCATTATTTTGTGTTGATAGTATTGCTCTTTGCTCTGCAGATGAAAAACAATCATCATAAAATCCATATTTTCCTGGAAGTACTTTAGTGGGATCATCAGGATCAACTTGTCCTGGATTTATTCCATCATAACTTGCATTACAGGATGATCCTTGTAAAAATAATCTTATTGAGCTATCTGTTTTTTCACCATTTTCACTTTCTGTTGACATAATAGTGTTGTAATCATCATCATTATTATCATTATTTTCTTCAACTTCTATTGACCATCTTTGACGAGATGAGCTTCTATTATCCCAGGATATTCCATTTGGCAGGGAATACTCCATTAACATAAACAATGCTTCTTTTTTATATTCTCTACAATCATTTGATTGGGTATTTAAGACTCGCCAATAAAGCGGTATATTGGATAAGTCCCCATATGGATTGATTAACTCAGGATCAGATGGACCATTAAAAGGATCGTTATATACTCTGGCCTTTGGATTTTCTGGTATCCACCCAAAATATACGCGATTGTATTCGGATGGATGAGGGGAATCATTTGAATTAGAGGGATCATATGTGGGGTTAGCTATTGTACATATTCCCAATGTGCCAGGTGTATATGGTGAAATTGCGTATGCCTCAACCCTAAAAAAAGGCATAAAAAAAGAGCTAAGCAATAGTATTACTAATAGATTTAAGGACATATTTTTATATTTTATTTTCAGGACGGTTCTTTTAAAATTATCTTGTATCATGTAAACATCTCTCCTTTCATTTATCGTAAAAGTTACATCGGATGCAATATTTTTTACTTTAACAAGCAAGAGGCACAAAAAGGAATTTTTTCCTTTTTCTATTAGAAGCTTAGTACTTTACAAATCGAGCAAAAAACGTTAGAATGGACTAGAATAGGGGGATTAAATATGGACAACATAAGAAATTTTTGTATAATAGCGCATATAGATCATGGTAAGTCAACGCTAGCAGATAGGCTAATAGAGACTACAGGGGTTCTTACAAAAAGAGAAATGGAAGAACAAGTGTTAGATACTATGGACATAGAGAGAGAAAGAGGTATCACAATAAAGGCTCAAGCAGTTAGGATGATATACAAAGATAAAGATGCTAAGGAGTATGTTTTAAATTTAATAGATACACCAGGGCATGTTGATTTCAATTATGAAGTATCGAGAAGTCTTGCTGCATGCGAAGGGGCAATATTGGTTGTTGATGCTGCACAAGGGATAGAGGCGCAGACACTAGCGAACGTTTATCTTGCAATAGAGCATGATTTAGAGATTGTGCCAGTTATAAATAAAGTGGATTTACCTAGCGCAAGACCAGATATAGTAAAGCAAGAGATAGAAGATGTGATAGGTCTTGATGCAAGTGATGCGCCATTAGTATCTGCTAAAAATGGTCTTAATATAGATCAAGTGTTGCAGGCAATAGTACAAAAGATCCCATCGCCAAGAGGTGATGTAAAAAATCCATTACAGGCGCTTATATTTGATTCATATTACGATTCCTACAAAGGTGTTATTGTGTTTGTCAGAATAAAAGAGGGTAGAGTAAAAGTTGGGGATAATATAAGGTTTATGTACACGCAAAAGGAGTTTATTGTGACAGAAGTAGGATATTTTCGTCCAGGTTCATTATCAGCGTGCGGGGAATTGTCTGTAGGTGAAGTTGGATACATTGCCGCTAGTATAAAAAATGTGCGAGATGCAAGAGTGGGGGATACAGTTACTCTAGTGGATAATCCCGCAAAGAAACCGTTAGATGGATATAAAAAAGTTAATCCTATGGTCTTTTGTGGAATATATCCAGCGGATGGATCAAAGTATGCAGACCTTAGAGATGCACTAGAGAAGCTTCAGTTAAATGATGCGGCACTATCATTTGAAGCGGAGTCGTCTAACGCATTGGGATTTGGATATAGATGTGGATTTTTGGGGCTTTTACACATGGAAATAATACAAGAGCGTTTGGAGCGAGAGTATAATTTTGATTTGATCACTACAGCGCCTAGTGTTATATACAAAGTTATTACTACCCAGGGAGAGACAATCTTTATAGATAATCCAGCAAATCTTCCGCCAATTACGTCTATTGCCTATATGGAGGAGCCAATAGTTAAAGCAAGTATTATGGTTCCAACCGATTACATAGGTAGTATTATGGAGCTATCACAAGAGCGCAGGGGCGTATACAAAGATATGACGTATATAGATGATACAAGAGTAATGTTAACATATGAGATGCCATTAAATGAGATAATATATGATTTCTTTGATGCACTAAAATCAAGGACTAGAGGGTTTGCATCATTTGACTATGATTTAATGGGTTATCAGAAATCGGATCTTGTTAAACTAGACATAATGTTAAATGGAGAAGTGATTGATGCGTTGTCTTTCATTGTTCATAGAGACAAAGCAGCCACTCGTGGAAGACGAATTGCAGAAAAACTTAAAGAGACTATACCAAGGCAACAATTTGAGATACCTGTTCAGGCGTGTATTGGTGGGAAAATAATAGCAAGAGAGACGGTTAAGGCATATAGAAAGGACGTATTGGCAAAGTGTTATGGTGGAGATATATCAAGGAAGAGAAAGTTACTTGAAAAACAGAAGGAAGGAAAAAAGAGAATGCGTCAAGTAGGCAGTGTGGAGTTACCGCAGGAAGCGTTTATGAGTGTTCTTAAATTGGATTCATAATATGGATAAAGAGTGTAGTTTGTATATTCATGTGCCTTTTTGTAAAGCTAAGTGCTATTATTGTGATTTTGCTTCGTTTGATAATTGTGACTGTTATATAAAAGATTACATAGAGAGCGTGGTACAAGAGATTGCGTTGGTTTCACCTAAGAATGTAATTAAAACTATATTTATAGGTGGGGGAACTCCATCATATATTAATGAATCGTATATATATAAAGTATTAGATAAGGTGTATTCGTGTTGTAGTGTAAAAAATGATGCAGAAATTACAATAGAATCAAATCCTGGTACATTGAATAGGGATAAGCTTTTGACTTACAAAAGTATAGGCATAAATAGACTTAGTATGGGTGTTCAGTCAACTAATGATAATGTGTTAAAGAAATTAGGAAGAATTCACACATATAAGGATTTTATTGATAATTTTAACTTAGCAAGAGAAGTTGGTTTTAGAAACATAAGTGTTGATTTAATGTTCGGAGTACCTGGTCAGGATGAAAATATATGGAGACAAACGCTTGGAGATGTGGTAAAAATATCTCCTGAGCACGTGTCAGCCTATAGCTTGACTATAGAAGAGGGAACAAAGTTTGGTGATATGTATCAAAAAGGAGAGATTTCATACGTACAGGATGATATAGATAGAAGCATGTATCATTACGCAATAGATTTTTTAGGACAGCATGGATATCATCAGTATGAGATATCTAATTTTGCTAAGAGATATTGTGAGTGTGAGCATAATAAAGTTTATTGGAATGATGAATGCTATATAGGAATAGGATTGGGTGCACATTCGTATTTTGCTGGTAAAAGATACAATAATACATATGATATGAATCAGTATATAAAAAGTGTGAAAAGAGGGATAGGGCCTCATGAAAATATAGAGGCGATATCAAAAACAAGAGATATGTCAGACTATATGATTTTGGGGCTTAGGTTGGCTAGTGGAGTTAGTAAGAAAAAATTTTATGAAAGATTTAATGAGAGCCTGGATTTGGTGTATCTAGTTAAGATAGAGGATCTTAAGGCCCGTGGTTTAATAAAGTGTGATGCAGATAAAGTAGTGTTAACAAAGCTAGGATTGGATTTAGCTAATAAAGTCTTTGTAGAATTTATTTAAAGGGGGATAATTTTGAAAAATATAAATATACAAAAAATTTTTATGTGGGTGTTCGCGCTAATTCCCATAATAGTAGTGGCAAGCGTATATAGAATGATCCCTAATAGATGTATTGTGGGAATAAATATGGCAAAGAGTCTATTTTATGGTGCAAAAAAAATGCTATGGATATTATGTGTGGTGCCAGTAGTAATTGCTATAGCCACAACAATATTTTCAAGGTACACTAAAAATTCGAATAGTAATATGCAAAAAGTTGCTGTATCAATTAGTATATTTGTAATCGGATATGTGTCAGCAATAATTTTAGAAAATTTTGACTTAAATATTATAGATGTGTATAATGTCGCGTGTTTTAGTATAGCAATATTGTTTGCAACGCTAGGGAGTAGCACAATTATTGAGATAAAGAATCCATGGACAATGCAAGATTTGAATGTGCGAGATAAAACACAGGAATTAGCTTGCAACTTGTGTATCATAGGAGGATTGATACAAGCGTTGTCGTCAATTTTTCTAAAGCAGCAAAAACTTTTTTATGTGATGATGCTAACGTTTGTAATATGTCTTATAATGCCCAATGTTATATCATATGTGTGGTATAGCAAAAAAAATAAATAAGGAGATGCTAAAATATGAAATATATACAGAAGGTGAAAAATTATTTTAGGGATATAAGAATAAAAAGTGCAATGAAAAATTATTTAGATCGATATATAGAATTAGCACAGTTTATAATGACAAATGGAAGTGGTGTCAATATACAAGATATAAAAAAGTATTTAACTGATATTAAAGATAATGAAGAGATGGTTAGATTTATGATAAATAAATTAAAAAAATGCGATTTTACAGTTTTAATGTATGCTGCAATAAGAGAGGACGAAGATCTTACAAGTAATATTATATCTAATCACTTGTGTGGGATAAATAAAAAAGATCGGTTGGGGTATACAGCGCTTATGTATGCATGTAGATTTAATAAAAGCGATAGAATAGTAAAAATGTTACTTGAAAATGGTGCTGATGTTAATAATATATCAAAAAGGAAAAAAACAGCATTTAATTTTGCAAAAGACAACGGAAATGATATAATAATATCAGTGGTAGGACGGGCTATATTAAATGATAGTATACCTCTTGTTGCTAAAAGAACAAGGGAGGTTAGGTTCAGTTTAGACTAATGGGGGGATGTTAATTTGAATAGTTATCCAAAATATAATCCTGACACAAAGAAGTATGAGATATATACTTTGGAGGAATTGGTGACTATGTCTAGTGGATGGACTGAAGGTATGCCCAAGTATGGAACATATGTACTTATGAATGATATAGATATGAAAGGATATAATGATTTTATTCCAATAGGACATAAAAGAGAGAGAGCGTTCGTGGGTACATTCGATGGGAACAATCATTGTATAAAAAATCTTAAGATAGATAGTGATCAAAAATATGTTGCTTTGTTCAAGTACTTAGGGAACAAAGAAGGTGGTTATGCGTGCGTTAGGAATTTACGTATGGAAAATTGCGACATAAAGGGAAGCCGCAATGTTGCATGCATAGCTGGAGTTAATTATGGAAGGATAGAAAATTGTTTTGTTTCAGGTAAGGTAAGATGTGATAGCATGGTAGGATCGCACGGAGTAGGCGGAATATCAGGTAAGAATAAAGCGTACGGATTTATAAAGAATTGTATTGTGAATGCAGATATAGAAGGTAGTTATGATGTAGGTGGAATTTCTGGTATACAAGAAGAAGGCGGGGTAGTGGTAGGCTGCCTTGTTGTTGGAACACTTAAAGCAAATGATGGCAACGGTATGGTAGGAGGAATAGTTGGTTCGTCTAATGCGGGGAATTGTATTAGAAAATGTTTAGTTGCTGTAAATAGCATATCCGGGAAAAGATATGTGGGTAAAATAATTGGACAGTTTAATGATGAGAGTTGTGATAATATAAGGGACAACATGGTTTGGGAAGGAATACAAATACTAGGAAATGAAGGCGGAGTGATAGAAGTTAAATCTATGTCGGTATATTCTGTAAAAGATTATATCAAACGTAGGTACGGAAAAGAATGGGATATTACATCTTTGATTGATTTGCCTATGAGAATGGATTTACCAATAATTACGTCAGTGCCTGTGTCGAGGATAAGTTCAAAAGGAGAACTTGTAATAAAAGCCAGGGTGTTACCTCATAATGATAATTATAAAGTTAATGTATATTACTGGAGTAGTTTTAATAAGTTTATCCGAATAGCAGATATGAAAAAGGTAAATGGTGAGTACAAATGTGTAATAAAAGGTTTGAGCCGAAGCAAAAGAGTGTATTATTATATAAGAGTTGAAGGTGACCCTGAAATAACATGGCCTTATTACAAAGAGGAACCAGTATGTGTTAATGTAGGAGACTATGGTATACAAAAACGCCCAAGTCAGATTACGCTAACAATGGGTAATGACATAAATAATGTTGGTGTCAATTGGATTACGCATAGTACAATAGAAGACACAGTTCTGTGGCATAAGAAAAAAGGTTCAAGTGATTGGGTGGAGACATTGGGTGTTAGTCATGAAATGAAAAAGAGTGAACTTAAAAGTCACAAAGTTAGGATGGAAAATTTAGAGCCAGATACAGTATATCAATACAAAGTTGGAGATAAGTACGGACATGATAGCGGGCTATTAGAATTTAAGACTGTACCGAAAAATGAATTTTCGTTTTTGTTTATAGCTGATCCTCAGGCTGTTAGCAGGAAGGATTATGTTACCTTCCGCAAATGTATGGATAGTGCGACTAAAAACTTTACTCCAGATTTTATAGTGAATGCGGGAGATATAACGCAAAATGGGTATAAGGCAACTGAGTGGAAAGCGTGTTTTGATATGTTGAGCGAATATTTTAATCGATTTCTTACTATATCAATACCAGGTAACCACGAAAATAAGGGTGATCCATACTTTAGCCAATACGTTAATAGATTTTTTATGCCAAAGACTAAGTTAGCTATTCCAAGCCGTGGGACTATAGGTGAGTTTAAGTGTGGTATAGCACATATAGTTACTGTTAATACGGAAATAATGAGAGAGACGGGGGTTAGAGAAAAACAGATATCTTGGATGAAAAATATATTTAAAAAGAGTGATTGTAAGTGGAAGATACTTGTGTTGCACCGAGGAATGTACATGGTTAACCATAGTTCTAAAAAGATTAGAAAATATTTCGAAGGGGTACTGGAGGAGGTTGGTGTAAATCTTGTGTTAAATGGACATGATCATATTTACACTAGAGCTACTAACAATGGTATAACGTATATAACAGGAGGAACGTGTGGCAATAAATTTTATGAGTATATCAATGAAGAAAATTTGAATATAGACGTGTGGCGTGATGACAAAGGATGTCAAACTTATAGTATAGTGAAGGTAAATGAAGGTGCCATAAATATAGATGTGTACTCAAAAAAAGATGAAGATGATTGGGATAATTGGATATTAATAGATAAAGTAGAAATTAAGTAATATTAGATATAGTATACTTAGTATGCCCTGTAGGAATTTGCCTATAACGAATGGTAGGGTACGTATATCGGACTTGGATAAGGTACTAAATATTTGGGAATGTATTGAAAGACCAGCAAAGCCTAATAGAAATGATGTTAGCAAAAGTTTTAGTAAAAGGCTAGTGTTAGAAAGATTAGCTATTAGGGATATGCCGCTTGTCATTTCAAAAAGGCCGCTGATGCAGGAGGATACTACACCTTGTTCTAAGCCAAACCAATAGATAATAGGCGAGAATATATTTGTAATGAATGCAAGAAAGGAAGTTTTGTTAAGTAGTTTAATTATTACTGAAAAAAATATTATGAAGCCAGCTATGTTTATCATTGTGTTTATGGCGGATACAACAGACGAAGTAAATATACATGTTAAACTTTTTTGCGTTTGTTTTGTGCTTGAACAAAGAGAAGTAAGGTAGGTTTTTTTGATTTGGCAAGTGTTGTTTCGTTTATAGAATGAGAATATTATTCCTACTGATATGGCTGAGAGTACGTGGCATGCGTACAATAGTAGCCCTATTTTTTTGCTACCAAAAAATCCTAGACCAACTGCAGATATTACAAAAAGTGGTCCTGAGTTATTAGTAAATGTTATAAGACGTTCAGCTTCTGTCTTTGTTAGTAAGCCTTGTTCGTACAGTTTTAGTGTTGAGGTTGCTCCAATAGGGTATCCACTTAGAGTCCCAAGAAAAAATGCTGGTGCTGAAGCTCCTGGAACGTTAAATAGGGGGCGCATTATTCCTTCAAAAAATTTTCCTATGATAACAGATATATTTGTATGGCTTAGGCATTCGCATATTACTAAAAAGGGAAATACTGCGGGAAACACCACATTAAACCATAAACTTATACCAAGTTTGCAGGATGATATGGCATCTTTGGAATATATGATAAGAAGGATTATAAAAGTTGCACATAACAAACTACTAAAGAGTAAAGAAAGTTCCTTTACCAGCCTTAAGCGATATAGTAAAAAAAATGTTGTGAGTGCTAAAATAACGTATATCAATGTAAGTGTACTCCTTTTGCTGGTATGGTATACTACTATATTCTATTGTTGTCTTAGGCGACTTATGCGTAATGTAATATGTGCTAAAATTCGATATTATATTTTGTTTGCAATATGTGATATAATAATGTTAATAGACAGGATGAGAGGTGATGGAGTATGTTGCTTAAAGGAAAGAAAATTTTTATAGGCTTAGTATTGGTAGTAGCATTTTTGCTAGCTACTGTATTAATGACGTCTTCCATCAATATTTTTTCATTATCTGAAGGTGTTAATATAAACTATTCTGATTTAATTAATAAAATAAAGTTGTCAAATGCGTCAAAGTTTTTAACATCAAAAGATGTGCTTCGGTTAGTCAATTATTTTTATGAATATCAGAAGCTTCGTGCAAACATAAAAAATCTTTCGTATGAGGAGCTAAATAGATTTTTGTTTTTGGGAAATTACTTATCTGGATATCTTGATCCAAACTATATAGGGATGACTAAAAATGCCTTGGATGATGTGCTTAGTAGATACCAAGAAATAGCTGACCAAAAAGTTATAGATGGAGTAGCAGAAAAATTAAATGATAAGGTATTGTTGTTAAAGAAAGTTAATGAACTTAAGATGAATGTTAGAAAACTATATGATGCTGACAAAATTTCTAAAGCTTCATATGAAGAAATTATGGATAAGCTTGGTGATATTGAGTACAATATAAATTTGTCTGAACTTAGCTTTGGTAGCATAAAGTTAGATTTAAAAGATATAATAAATGCAATAAATAAAGAAAAGAAAAGTTATAGTAAAAGTGTGGATTTGTCGTTTTTTGAAGATGTTGAGTCTAATATTAGTATGATACAAAGCGAGATAAATGGACTTGAATATATATCGAATTTTGTAAATAACAGCATAAATGTTATTGGCGGAAGTGGTCAATTGCCAATAGGAGTCTCTTCAAAAACAAACTATGAGAGATTTTCAGAAATTGCAAATAATATCGATACAAAGACTCTTTCAAATGTGGTAGAAGTGCTAGAGGGAGATTTATCAAGTACAAAGCTTGAGTCTATTGATTTTGCAAAGACAATGAAGTTTCCGAATATAACAATTGAAGGATCTATTGAAGATGCGTGGGATCTTAATGTGGATGTATCTAGTCTTAATTTAAATAATTTACTTGCACCAGTAGATTTATCACTTGTGTCAGGAGATTCAGTACATAAGTTGTTAAAAGGAATAACTAATGTTAAAGTTCCAGGTATTAATTGGGGAGAAGGCGATTTGATAAGTCCAATGCCTATAGATGTACCAACAACAATACCTACTGTAGTGCCAACAGTATCACCTACAGAGGTACCAACTGCAAAACCAATTGAGACTTTGCCAATTACACCAGATGCAGGTGATCATGAAGGTATTGTATCGCCCGAAGAAACTATTACACCAAGTCCTAATGTGTCAGAAAATCCGAGTGTACCAAGTATACGTTTAAATTATAAGATAGTGGCAGGGCTAGGAATTGTTATGATAGGTGTAGTCTTGTTTTGGAGAATAAAAGGAGATAAAATTAGTGTTAAAAGACAAATTGTGTATAAGGGTAATGACGGGTTAAAACATATGCAAAGTAATATTGAAAAAGTACCGATTAACTATAAAGAAAAGCTTATAAGTTTAGGAACACAGATGCTTTACAGAATAAGCAGTATAAACGCTAAAGACCGTAAGGAGAAGACGCCAAGAGAGGTAGTTAAGGGATTTTCAAGTAAGGGTAAATGTGATTTGGGGGTGCTTGAAAATTTTTTGAAATATTATGAGTGTGCGGTGTTTTATAAAATAGATGTGGATGAAAAATTATATCAAGAGTTTGTAGTAATTTGTGATAAAATATGTAATACACTTAAGCCAGAAGAGGAAGGGATAAAATGAGAAAATTTATTAACAAAATACGTCCATTTTTAGTATATTTTATGATAATTTTCTTTATAGCGTCGTATTCGCTGTTTAAGAAGAATGGGGCTGTGTCTTCTGTAATGGGGCGTGATTTGTTTTTCGTGTTTTGGATAATGGTTTTACTTGTGTTAAACTTTATAATAGGATTTGTGCTAGAAGTTTGGTTTGTGGGGATCTTTTTTAGAAAATTAAGAGTTAGTATAAGTGCATTGATGATAGGATTATCATTGTACATATTTATATATAACGTAATTAGCAGAGGAACCTTATATTACGGGCTTAATTGTTTGATAATACTTTTAGTAGCGTATTTCTTTTATGATACGCTAAGTGAGCTTTCAATAGCGGACAATATATTATTTGATGTAGTGCTAAAATTAGTGTTTTCACTGATAGCGACGATAGCACTTTATGTATGGAGTTGTGAATGGAAGGGGATTTACTTTGGGCGAATATTTTATGCAGGTTTTGCTAGTGTAGCGTTATTTTTGATGTTATCGCTATTAAGATATATACCTAATGCGGTATTTGAAAATTTTTCTAAAAATTTAATGTTTAAGTATTGTATAGGCTGTTTCTTATATACATACATGATGTTTATAAGAGCAAAACTTATACATAACAATTTTATAAACGTGGTAGAGTGGGTTGTAGTGTGTGGCGCATTTGGGCTATATTTTTATTCACTTACAAAGAATATAAAAAAAATATCTTACAATTCGTATAATCCGCTTTGGGGTAAGCACAAACAATTAAAAACAATAATAAGAAATGAGGAGTTTTCGAATTTATCAAATAAGATGGACGAGTTTATAGATATGGGAAGAAAGACAGAGCTTGTTACGTTTTTGTTTGGTCAATTATTTGGTTTGGGTATTGAGGAGATGGATATAAATATGGCGATGAATGAGCTTATTGAGCATAAAGATAGGGTGTTGCCAAGATATGCAAGTAGATATAAATTAGAGTATTTGATAAGTCAAAATAAAAATTATAGATATTTAATTGTTGAGTCTACAATAAAAAAAATTAACAGATTAATGGAGGAAAAGTTATGAGCGATCTTAGTGTGTGTGAACAAATAATTAAATCAATAGAGAGTGTGTTTATAACAGAGGATCCAGATGTACTAAAAAAGATACTTTGTGCGTTTTTATCAGGTGGTCATATCCTTTTAGAGGATAATCCAGGGCTTGGAAAAACATCACTTGTAAAAGCTATTGCAAGGACACTTAATATTGAATGGAAGAGGATACAGTTTACTCCAGATTTAATGCCATCTGATATCATAGGAACTAAAATATGGGACACAAATACAAGTAGTTTTAAGCTTGAAAGAGGACCATTATTTACGAATTTCTTATTGGCAGATGAGATAAACAGAGCAATGCCAAAAACTCAGTCTGCGCTATTAGAAGCGATGGAGGAGAAGCAAATAACAATAGATGGAATTACACATAAATTACAAGAACCATTTATAGTTATGGCGACGCAAAATCCAATAGAAATGGAAGGAACATATCAGTTGCCAGAGGCTCAATTAGATAGATTTGCTATAAAGTTATCGCTAGGATATTTGCAAGATATAGAAAGCGAGTGTAAAATTTTAAAGAACAGAATATCCAAAGCAAGTGATGATGTTAGTAAGGATATTACAGCAGTTGTGTCAAAAGAGGATATTATCAATATAAGACAAGATATAGAAAGTATATTTGTTCATGATAACATAATAAAGTACATTACCAAAATAGTAAGACAGACTAGAGTGAACAATAATATAAACGTAGGAGCTTCACCTCGAGGAGCATTGGCGTTACTAAAGCTTACCAAGGCATTGGCGTATATAGAGGATAGAACCTTTGTAACACCTGATGATGTGAAGATGTTAGCGCCAGATATTTTGGGGCATAGAGTGCTATTAAATTTTGAAAGCGCAATGGAAGGAGTAAAGGCAACTAGTGTCATTTTGGATATATTAGATGCAGTGCCGGTACCGAAAGATTTTGTCTAGTAAGGGAGGGTACTTTAAGTGAAGTTTAGTTATATATTTTATAAATATATGGTGTTTTTTTTAGTATTAATCATTTTTGGTTTAGCTTTATCTAATAAAGTATTGTTTAGTGTTGCATTGCTTTTTGTGTTAATGTTAATGCTGTCTTTATTGGTAAGTCCACCTTATGATATAGAAGTAAAAAGGGATCCGGACAAACGGAATTTTTTGACCAATACAGTTTATTCAAATAATGTTTATATAAAAATAAAAAAAGGTTTTGGGCTAATAATATTTGGAGATTTGCTGCAAGAAGATTTAGAGCTTGTATCAGGGTCTAATTATAAAGTGGTGTTTAAGTGGATAGGTGAAAAAGAGGTTATAATGACGTACAAGATACGAACAGTGAATGCGTGTACGTTAGAATTAAAGTCATTTTATTATGAATCACATCATTTTCTAAATCTTTTACGATGTGAAGAGAGGAGCATCAATGTTCGGCAAACGCTTACATTTTCGCCAAGCTCGGTGTATTTTAAGGACATAAGAAATATAGCGATATTGGCAAAATTGTTTAATTATCAGTTTACTAAATCTAAGATAGGAATACCTACACTTGAGTTTAATCAGCTAAGGAATTATGCTTCGGGAGATTCGGTTAAGTATATAAACTGGAAGGCTACAGCGAGGAATGTAGACAGCAGAGGTAAATGTTATCCTGTGGTAAATGAATTTGAAAAAGAGGGAATGTATAATGTATGGTTTTTACTGGATTTCTCAGTGAATATGCTGTACGGATCTAATATAAAAAATGTGTTTAACTATGCGCTAGATACAATATTAAATTTATCTGAGTATTATATAAAAAAGAATGCCAATATAGCGTTTTGTACTTTTGGCGGTAATGAAACTTTTTTATATCCCAATAGTGGTATTAACCAATATTATAAAATATTACGTCAGATGAAACATTTTAGTGAGATAAAGAATGATTACATAAAACTATCATTAAGTAGAGAAGTGGGATTAAAAGAGACTGTGTTTAAGTATAGAAATTACTTTAGTGGATCGGGACCATTTTTCATAATTTTTACCAGAATTATTCCAGGTAATGTTAAAGAGGTATTAAGCGGAGTACGCGAGTGCACTCAATATGTGCAAAAGAATACTAAAAGAAGGTTGCCCATAATGGTAATCAATTTAAATGGACATGTTACCAAGACAAATGAGTCTGATGTGGGCGAAATGGCGACTGATTTTTTGAGAATAAGAGATAAGTATATTGTTGATAAGAATTTAAAAAGAAAGGTTATATGGATTGATTGGGATCCGTTTACACAGGATTTTTATAGTATTTTGTCTAGGAAGATGCAAGAGTACTAAAGGAGGATCAAAAAATGGCGACGGTGAAGATTATACGAATATTGCGAGTGGTATTGTTAATTATAAATCTTTTAATATGTAGCACAGTGGCTAATATTTTAGGATATATTAGTTTGGGTATTGCGGTGGTGCTAGGTGTGACACTTGTTTTTGCAAGTGTGGTATTAACATGTTTTAATTTAAATATAAACATTCCATATAATGTGATGTATGCGGTGTTATTTTTGTTTATAATGTACAATAATAGTCTTAACATATCAGAAATGGGAATGTTTATATCAATGAGTTTAGTGATACTTATTGCGTGCTTTTGCTGGTATTTAAAGCTCTATGAAGAAAAAATATGTAAGCTAGTAGAAAAGGGTGGAGAAGAAGTTGAGATAAGAAATATATACACTAAACAAATCTTTAGTTTATTTTTAGCGGAAACTTTTGCTGAGTTTGCGCTTGTTTTTATATATTATATTGTGCAAAATATATCAGCTAGATTTATTGCATATTTATACAGTATTAATGCTATTTTTTCAATACCAGCTATAGCAGGATTTTTGTTAATAATTTTAATAAGTATCTTTATTCTTGTTATGTATACTTTAAAAAAAGATTAAAGGGAATGTGTTACAAATTAATCTTAAAAAAATCACTGGCTAAAATTTGTGGATTGTTGTATAATAAAAGCGCATAGGGAATGGAGGGTGATATATACATGTTGTTAATGAAAGTGTATATTGCGTTATTTTTAGCATACGCGATATTAGGCTGGTGCATGGAAGTGGTAGTAAAGTTTGTAGAATATAAAAGGTTTATAAATAGAGGTTTTTTAATAGGACCATATTGTCCTATATATGGAATGGGAGCTTTGTTGATAACGTTTTTGCTTGACAGGTTTAAAGAAAGACCAGTGGTAGTGTTTATTTTGGGATTATTGGTAGCGTCAGTTTTGGAGTATATCACAAGCTGGGCAATGGAAAAAATGTTTCATGCAAGATGGTGGGATTATAGCAATGATAAATTTAACATCAATGGACGAGTGTGTCTTGAAACAATGATACCATTTGGGATTTTGGGACTTTTGATAATATATATATTAAATCCAGTGCTAATAGGTGTATGTGAAAGAATGGGCAATGACTTGTTGTGTATAATTGTCAGTGTATTAGGAGGAATATTTTTAATTGATGGAGTGATATCCACGGTGATATTATCTACATTTAAAAATGATAGTGAGGAATTTTTAGCAGAAGATAATACTGAAGAAATGTCGAAAAAAGTAAAAGACATATTAGCTAAAATAACATGGGGCCAAAGAAGACTTATTGTAGCGTTCCCGAACTTAAAACATGTAGGCTATAAACTAAAGGAGAACGCAAAGGAAGCTTTAGAACGGTATAATAAAGTTATAGAGCAAATAAAAGATAAGTATTATAGTAGGGGATGAGATTTTGAATGAGTTTGAAGATATAATAAAGGATATATTAGAAAATGAGACTGTTCGTAGCATGAGAAATTATCGACAGCACTTTAATATAGACTGTTTTGAACACTCTTATAATGTGGCTAAGATATGTTATACTATAGCTAAAAATTTTAATCTAGATTATGTATCAATAGCCCGAGCTGGGATGTTACATGATTTATTCTTATATGATTGGCGTGCTCCCAAAGTAAATAGAAAAGGCTTTCACGCATTTACTCATGGGAAGAGTGCGTGCAAGAATGCATCAGAGTTGTTTGATCTAAGTGAAAAGGAAAAGGATATGATAATAAAGCATATGTGGCCAGTTACTCCCTTGCCACCAAAGTCTGTAGAAGGTTTAATTTTGACATTTGTGGATAAGTATTGTGCAATAAAGGAAAGTATAATTTGTGTAAAAAAGAAATTTATTTTTAGTAAAAAGTAACAAAAAACGAATCAATTAGGGGCGTGTTTTTGGTAACAAAAACGAACATTATGCTAACATATTGAAGATTATGATCATAAGTGTTACAATTAAACCGAGGAGAATTCTTACTTCCTAAGGGATGAAGAGCAAGTATGGTGAAAGTTGATTTAAGAGAGAATAAATTTGTATGCCGGTTGATCATACTATATGCATAGAGATAAAAAGAAAGAAAGGGAGTATTGATATGAAGAGAGACAGAAGAGTAGTAGATAGTATTGAAGCATTGGACGATGCTCTTTTAAGAGTTGGGCGAGCACAGGAGAAATTTTCATCTTACACCCAAGAACAAGTTGATAAAATATTTAAAGCGGCTGCGTTAGCTGCCAATCAAGCAAGGATACCTCTTGCGAAAATGGCAGTAGAGGAGACTGGTATGGGAATAGTAGAGGACAAAGTTATAAAGAATCATTTTGCAGCGGAATATATATATAATAAGTACAAGAATGAGAAGACGTGTGGTGTTATAGAAGAAGATGCATCATATGGAATAAAAAAGATAGCAGAGCCAATAGGAGTAATTGCGGCAGTTATTCCGACAACAAATCCAACATCTACTGCTATATTTAAGACATTGATCTCATTGAAAACGAGAAATGGAATAATAATAAGTCCGCATCCAAGAGCGAAGAAATCCACAATAGAGGCGGCAAAGATTGTGTTAGAGGCGGCAGTTTCAGCAGGTGCTCCCGAAGGAATAATATCGTGGGTAGATGTACCGTCGCTTGAGTTAACGACGCATTTGATGCATGAGGCAGATATTATTTTGGCTACAGGTGGTCCTGGTATGGTTGAGTCTGCGTATTCAAGTGGAAAACCGGCTATAGGTGTTGGTGCAGGTAATACACCAGCGGTGATAGATGAAACAGCGGATATTACATTAGCAGTTAATTCTATCATACATTCCAAGACATTTGATAACGGAATGATTTGTGCTTCTGAGCAATCGGTTATAGTATCTAGTAAAATATATGATAAAGTAAAAAAAGAGTTCGAAAATCGTGGATGCTACATATTAAGTGCAGATGAGATAGATAAGGTTCGAAAGACTATAATAATACACGGTGCATTAAATGCGAAGATAGTGGGCCAAAAGGCTCATACTATAGCAAATCTTGCCGGTATTTCGGTTCCACCTGATACAAAAATATTAATAGGCGAAGTGGAAAGTGTTGATATTTCAGAGGAGTTTGCGAGAGAGAAATTATCGCCAGTATTAGCAATGTATAAAGCAAAAAGTTTCGATGATGCGGTGGAAAAAGCACATAGATTAATATTAGATGGAGGATTAGGACATACAGCATCTATATATATAAATGTGGATACAGAAAAGGAAAAAATAGAAAAATTTTATAATAAAATGAGGACATGTAGAGTTATTATCAATACTCCATCATCCCACGGAGGTATAGGAGATATATATAATTTTGCATTAGCGCCATCGCTTACACTAGGTTGTGGTAGTTTTGGACGAAATTCAGTTTCAGAGAACGTTGGTGTCAAGCATTTGCTTAATATAAAAATTGTTGCAGAAAGGAAGAACAATATGCTTTGGTTAAGGGTTCCGGAAAAAGTTTATATAAAGAGAGGTTGCCTTCCAGTAGCATTGGAGGAGCTAAGGGATGTGTTAGGCAAGAAGAAAGTGTTTATAGTAACAGATAAATTTTTGTTTGATAACGGATACACAAAGGTTGTTACAAAAAAGCTAGATGAATTAGGAATAGGGCATACTATTTTTTCTGATGTTGCGCCAGATCCAAATCTTGCTTGTGCAAAAGAGGGAGCAAAGCTTATGAGTAGTTATAATCCAGATTGCATTATAGCTATAGGTGGAGGATCTGCGATGGATGCAGCAAAGGTAATGTGGGTTTTATATGAACATCCCGAAGTAGATTTCTTTGATATGGCTATGAGATTTATGGATATAAGAAAGAGGGTTTATACATTCCCTCGTATGGGAGATAAGGCATATTTTATAGCGGTTCCAACAACAGCAGGAACAGGATCGGAAGTTACACCATTTGCGGTAATTACAGATGAGAAGACAGGTATAAAGTATCCGTTGGCAGATTATGAGTTATTGCCAAAGATGGCTATAGTGGATGCTGATATGATGATGAATGCACCTCGTGGATTAACTAGTGCATCTGGAGTAGACGCATTAGTACATTCAATAGAGGCGTATGTTTCTATGCTTGCAACTGAATTCACAGATGCGTATGCATTAGAGGCAATAAAGCTCATATTTGAGTATTTGCCAAGGGCATATAAGAATGGAGCAGCGGATCCAGAGGCTAGAGAGAAGATGGCACATGCAGCAACTATTGCAGGAATTGCGTTTGCAAATGCGTTTTTAGGTATAGGTCATTCAATGGGACATAAGCTTGGGGCATTTCATCATTTGCCGCATGGAATTACAGTAGCACTTGTTTTAAATGAGGTTATGAAGTATAATAGTGTTGAGGTACCGGAGAAGATGGGAACATTTCCTCAGTATGGATATCCTAATGCGTTAGCAAGGTATGCTAAGATAGCTGAAGCAATAGGCATTAGCGGTAAAGATAATAAAGATAAGTTTAATAAATTATTGAAAAAAATTGATGAATTAAAAGATAGTATAGGAGTGAAGCATACAATAAAAGATTATGGAATATCTGAAAAGGAATTTCTTAAAACTTTAGACCAGATGAGTGAGCAAGCATTTGATGATCAGTGTACAGGAGCAAATCCTAGGTATCCATTGATAAGCGATATAAAAGAACTATATCTTAAAGCATACTACGGAGGTGAGAGGTAAATGTCGTATAATTTGAGTAATGAAATTAGAAGAAGAAAAACAAAGACGGTTTATAAAGATAAAGATAGCATAATAAAATTGTTTGTTAAGAATTATTCAAAGGCAGATATCTTGAATGAGGCACTAATTTTAGCGAGAGTAGAAGAGGGGTGCGATTTAAATATTCCAAAACTTCGTGAAGTAACTAAGATAGGTGATAGATGGGGTTTGGTAACAGAGTATATAGAGGGAAAGAATTTACAAGAGATGATGGATGAAGATCCAAGTAAAATGGAAAAATACCTTAATATTTTTGTAGATATACAGCTAGAGGTATTGTCGAAAAGCGTGCCACTGCTAAATCAGATAAAGGATAAATATACAAGAAAGCTAACAGATACTACATTAATAGACGATAGTACAAAATATGAGTTATTGCAAAGATTAGATGGGATGAAGAATCACACAAAGCTATGTCATGGTGATTTTAATCCAAGCAATGTTATTATATGTCCAAATGGAAAACATTGCATTGTAGATTGGGCGCATGCGACGATAGGAAATGCGTCGGCAGATGCTGCGAGAACATTTCTTATTTTTTCAATAGAAGGCAAGGAAGATATTGCAGAGAGATATTTGGATTTATTCTGTGATAAGAGTAACATAAGTAAAAGTAATGTGCAAAGGTGGATACCGATAGTGGCAGCGACGCAAATGGCCCAAGGAAATAAAAAAGAGCAAGAGTTTTTGCGTAAATTTATAGAGGTATTTGAGTTTGAATAACAATTTAAAATTAACATACATGGTAGGAAGGGAATTAGCCGAACCTAACGCTTGTGGACATTGTAGAAGACTTGGTGATAATTATATTAGCAAGAGATAGTGGATGAAGCAAGAAGCTCCAACTTTATATTTGAACAAAAAAGAAATTCGGAGGGGCGATTCAAATTAAAGTAAAAGGAAGGTGTTGTAAATGGCTATAAATTATAAAGCCGAGTGGAAAGAATTGGGATTCAAGAAAGGAAAGTGGAGTCAGTATATAGATGTCAGAGATTTTATACAGATTCATTATACTCCATATGAAGGAGATAGTTCATTTTTAAAAGGACCAACAGATAGAACAAAAAAACTTTTAGGAATGTTGTTTGACTTTCTTGAAAAAGAGAGAAATAATGGTGGAGTGTATAAATGCTCGTGTGATGTTGCATCAACAATAACAAGTCATTCTCCAGGGTATATAGACAAAAATCTAGAAACTATTGTTGGATTGCAAACAGATGAACCATTAAAGAGGGCAATTATGCCTGAGGGTGGAATACGTATAGTTGAAAAATCTTGTGAAGCGTATGGATTTGAAGTATCAGATAAAATAAAGGATATTTATACGCATTACAGGAAGACACACAACGACGGTGTGTTTGAAGGTTATACACCTGAAATAAGAAAAGCGAGAAGTAATAAGCTTTTGACAGGATTACCAGATGGATATGGTAGAGGAAGAATTATAGGAGACTATAGAAGAATTGCACTATATGGTGTAGATGAGTTGATTGCTCAGAAGAAAGAAGAGTTTAGCAATGCAGTTGGAGTGTGGATGAGTCCAGAGATAGTACAACAAAGAGAGGAAATTTGCGAACAAATAAAAGCTCTAGAAGATTTGAAGAAAATGGCGAACTCATATGGATTCGACATTTCAAGACCTGCAAAGACTGCACAAGAGGCAATACAGTGGACATATTTTGGATATTTGGGTGCAGTTAAACAGCAAAATGGTGCAGCAATGAGCTTAGGTAGAGTATCAACATTTTTGGATATATATATTGAGAAAGATATACAAAGT
The DNA here is from genome assembly GCA_017961515.1 of Clostridiales bacterium. Taxonomy (NCBI): domain Bacteria; kingdom Bacillati; phylum Bacillota; class Clostridia; order Eubacteriales; species Clostridiales bacterium. The sequence continues at coordinate 21,129 of JAGCXC010000004.1, forward strand.
GGAAAGTTGACAGAAGAGGAAGCTCAAGAATTAATGGATCATTTTGTAATGAAGCTTCGAATGGTAAGATTTATAAGAACACCAGAGTACAACGAGTTATTCTCAGGAGATCCAGTTTGGGTAACAGAGAGCGTTGGAGGAATGGGTATAGATGGAAGAACATTGGTTACAAAAAATTCATTCAGATTAGTTCATACTTTAGAGACAATGGGTACAGCACCAGAGCCAAATATAACAGTTTTATGGAGTACACGTTTGCCAAAAGGATTCAAGGATTATGTAACAAAAATTTCGATAGAGACATCCTCCATTCAATATGAGAATGATGATCAGATGAGAGTATACTTAGGGGATGACTATGGTATAGCTTGTTGTGTATCACCAATGAGAATAGGAAAGCAAATGCAGTTCTTTGGAGCTCGTGCTAATTTAGCTAAGACATTGTTGTACGCAATAAATGGAGGAGTAGATGAAGTATCTAAGAAACAGGTAGGACCTAAATTTGCACCAATAACATCAGAGTATCTAGATCATGATGAGGTATGGGACAGATACATGCAAATGATGGATTATGTGGCGAAGATTTATATAGATGCGTTAAACATCATACATTATATGCATGACAAATATTCTTACGAGAGCTTGGCTATGGCGTTACATGATAAGGATGTAATAAGAACAATGGCAGGAGGAATAGCAGGATTGTCAATAGTAGCAGATTCATTCTCAGCCATGAAGTATGCTAAGGTTAAAACAATAAGAGATGAAAATGGGCTAGTAGTTGATTATGAAGTAGAGGGAGACTTCCCTAAGTTTGGTAACGATGATGATAGAGTAGATGAGATTGCAGCTCTTGTACAAAAAGAATTCATGAACAGGTTAAGAAAGCAAAAGACATATAGAGATGCAAGACCAACACTAGGAATATTGACAATTACATCTAACGTGGTTTATGGAAAGGCAACAGGAAACACGCCAGACGGAAGAAGAGCAGGAGAGCCATTTGGACCTGGAGCAAATCCAATACACGGAAGAGATAAAAATGGAGCAGTTGCAGTGTTGAATTCATTAGCTAAGTTAAACTACAAGGATTCTGAGGATGGAATATCATATACATTTGCGATAGTACCTTCAGCGTTAGGAGAGAATATAGATATGCGTGTTAAGAACCTAACAGCTTTGTTGGATGGGTATTTTGCACAGTTGGCGCATCATGTTAATGTGAATGTATTCAATAGAGAGTTGTTATTAGATGCAATGGAACATCCAGAGAAGTATCCACAGTTGACAATAAGGGTTTCTGGATATGCTGTAAACTTCATTAAGCTTACAAGGGAGCAGCAGTTGGATGTTATAAACCGAACTATCCATGAGAAAGTGTAAGGGGAATTAGCTGTGTGTATCGATGAATTGGTAGGTAAGGTACATTCATTTGAGACTTTTGGTGCAGCAGATGGACCAGGTATAAGGTTTATTGTGTTTTTGCAAGGGTGTCACTTAAGGTGCAAGTTCTGTCAGAATAGAGATACAGTACCACTAAAAGGTGGCACCGAATACACGGTATCGGAAGTGATAGAAAAGGCGCTAAAGTGTAAACCTTATATGCTTGCATCGGGCGAAGGAGGAATAACAGTATCAGGTGGTGAACCTTTATTGCAGCCGGAATTTGTGAAAGAGTTGTTTATTAAAGCACACGAAAACGGCATGACAACATGTTTGGATACATCGGGATGCTTAAGGCTTACAGATACAATAAAAGAGGTGCTAGAGCATACAGACACAGTGTTATTAGACATAAAACATATAAGAGATGATAAATGTAAAGCATTAATAGGTTATTCTAACAAGAATGAGTTGGAGTTTGCAAGGTATTTATCAGATAATGGGATAGATATATGGATAAGACAGGTGTTAGTGCCAGGGTATACAGATTCTAAAGAGGATTTAATAAAGACAAGAGAATTTATAGAAACTTTAAAGACTGTAAAGAGAGTAGAAGTTTTACCATATCATGATATGGGAAAGCATAAGTGGTATGATATGGGTATTACGTATCCACTTGAGGGAGTAAAACCTCCTTCTGATGAACAAATATTAGAGGCTCGCAAGATATTAGAAAAAGGTGAATATTAAAGAAAAAATAGTTAGATAAAAAGAAAAAGGATTATTAACCCCCAAGTTTAAGTTTAACACTAAATTGGGGGTTTACTACTAAAAAAAAGAGGTATTATAATTTCCAAAAAAAGTCAAAAGTTTTTTTAAAAAATGTCTTGACAAGCGATAAGTTTTTGTGTATTATAATTGATGTTGGTGATACGAAGTATCTGATGGAGAGATGGTTGAGCTGGTTTAAGGCACCGGTCTTGAAAACCGGCGTAGGTGTGAGCCTACCGTGAGTTCGAATCTCACTCTCTCCGCCAATAAAGAAAAATAGTGTTAGATATTGTAAGTTTTAATGGAGAAGTACCCAAGAGGCCGAAGGGGACGGTTTGCTAAACCGTTAGTTCGAGAAATCGGAGCCGGGGTTCGAATCCCCGCTTCTCCGCCAACATTAGTGCGAGAGTTGATTTTGGATAATTGTAAGGTGAAAGAAGATATGGTTGGGGGATGTCCAAATTTGGAGGTCTTTCTTTTTTTGTCAATGAGATATCTAAATAAATATTTGCTTGAGGAAGTTTTTTCTAGATATTAAAGTCTATGAGCAAAGACAGTAACTATAAAACATTAATGATGTGTTTTTTAGTGATGTAGCAAATTGTTGCAATGTTGGAAAGAAACGCCGCATTGTATTTTAGCGGCGATCTATTAAAAGATTTAGGATGATTGTCCTAAACTTTTTTTATGCTTAATTTACTAATCATTAGATAAGATAAAAATATTATCAAAGCCAACATAAAGTATGGATTAAACACAACAGTTCTTTTTGTCAATAAAGAAAATGCATTGTATAAATTGACTATTGTAAGGAATAAACCTGCGATGGTTATAGGGATTCCTTGGAATACATTATTAAATGGTGTCACATTGTATCTGGCAAGCCTGTATGCGCCGGCGACTGGAAATATTATAGGTAGCAGATACCCAATAACACCCCACTGCATAAAGCTTATTTTCCAAGCGACAATAATGGGAGCCACTCCAAATGATATTAAATCAGATAGAGAGTCCAATTCTTTTCCAAAATCACTAACTACGTCAAAATGTCTTGCAGCTTTTCCATCGAATCGGTCTGTTACAGCAGCAAGCATTATGAGTAGAGAGGAATTAATCAAAAGATTAATTGAAATGTTTCGCTGCCCTTGACAAGACAAGAGTATTGCTACCACTCCCAAAGATAGATTAATTAATGTTAACATATTAGGTATAACCTTTTTATAATTCTTCAATTTATCACCCCTATTATACTAGACAACGCTTTTACCTTGTCTCCAGTTGATACTCTTAAAGTTACATTTGTTGGTACAAATAATTCAACGCACGATCCGAACTTAATCATACCATATTTTTCACCTAAAACCAAATTGGAATTTTTTTTAGCGGAACAGACAATTCGTCTTGCAAGAAATCCAGTTATTTGATTAACCAAGACTTTTACTCCATTAGCATCTTCTATTCCCAAAGAATTACGTTCATTGTTGCTACAGAAATGATCTTTGAATACAGGAATAAATTTTCCATGAGTGTATTTTTTGTATCGAACAACACCTGTAATGGGACTTCTGTTTATGTGAACATTAAACAATGATAACACAATAACAACTCTAGTAGCTTTTGTATGAAAAAAAGTGTCTTCGAACACTTCCTCTATACATAATATTTTTCCATCTGCAGGAGATACAATAATGTTATCACCAGGTGGTGTTCGTCTTACAGGATCTCTAAAGAAAAATATTACAAATACTGTGAGAGTAAGACAAAAGTACATTAGTATATCAAGTTTCAATGCAAAAAATGCGAGAGATACTAGTACACAAATAACTACACAATTATACGCCCCTGATGCAATGGGTAATAAATTTCTAAATCGCATAAAAAAACTCTCCTTTTGGTTTTTATTTTGCTCGACCTAAAGAAATTCTAGCATTATTTAAATATTTTTTCAATAGGCATAATAAATTAACTATTCTTTTGACGATAAGTGTAGTACAATAAGATGTAATTTAACAAATGAAAAAGGGGATGTAATTTGTGTCAGCATTGGTTATAAGCGATTCTCATGGTAAAGTAGATAGGATAATAGAAGCAATAGATAGAAATTTAGATGCAATTGATCGAGTGTTTTTTTTAGGAGATGGAATAGAAGATATAAAACTTGCTCAGGTTACATATTATAACATACAATTTGATTATGTTTTAGGAAATAATGATTTTGATGATGCAGTTCCAGAAGAAAAAGAGGTTTTTTATGAGGGTAAGAAAATATTGTTAATACATGGACATACGTATGAAGGTATTTATGGTACCAAAAGGCTTATAGAAAAGTGTAAAAGAAATGGAATTGATGCTGTATTTATGGGACATACGCATAGGAAAAAGGAAGTATATGTGGAAGATATTTTATTTTTAAATCCAGGAAGTATAGGAAGGCCATTTGATGGAAGGGCTTCATATAGTGTAATTGATATTGATGGAGTGATACATAACAATGTAATGTACATATGATTTTTATGAATATTTTTTTTGCATGTGAATAAAAATAAAAAATGTGCTTATAATTAGTATGTAAATATTTAGCTCAAGGAGGCTTTACTCTTATGAATACTTACATTAAAATTAAAAAGTATATAAATAATTTTTTAGAGACATGTGACAGAAAATTTCATAAAAGAAATGAAAACGAACAGGAAAAATTGTTGGATTTAGTACAAAATATAAATAGTGTAATGTATGAATGGAAAGTGGCAAAAAATAATTTTGAACTAGCTAATACTAAGGATAGTGTGGATTATTATGCGTATAAGATAAAAGCGTATGAGGCAAGATATCAGGAGTTAATAAAAAAAGCAAAAAAAGAAGGCGTGAAAGCCCCTTTGATATGTGAAAACCGAGTTGGTATATATTCAAAAAAATAGAAAATAAAAAAAGTTTAACCAAGTCAATAAAACCCTTGCTACAAAAGGATATTAGTTTATTAATTGTATAAAGCATTGTATTGACAAACATAAAATTTGTTGATACAATGCTTTTGTGGTAGGCGGCGAGCCAGCCGAACTTATAAGCTTGTAAACATTGTTTTATTATATACCAATATATGACTTAATTGGTATATCGACAGTGGTGTAGCAAGAAGACCTCTCAACTTAAATATGACTATGAGTGATGAGAGTGGTTCATAGAGGGAGGACCATGCTTGTTTGTAGCTTGGGAATTGCAGCTATGAGCAAGATCAGTCTGTACCGTGGTTTTAAAGAAGATTAAACTAGAATAGTGTAGGTTCTAAAAAAGAGGGGGTTTTTCTAGTATGGGAAAAGTAGTTGAGATCAGGTGGCACGGCAGAGGTGGCCAAGGTGCTAAGACAGCATCTTTATTGTTAGCAGATGCAGCGTTTAACACAGGAAAATATATTCAAGGATTCCCGGAATATGGCCCAGAGAGAATGGGAGCACCGATAACAGCTTATAACAGAATTAGTGATGAAAGACTAACAATTCACAGTAATATTTATGAACCGGATTATGTAGTTGTTGTAGATGATAGCTTATTAAACAGTGTAGATGTTACGGCAGGATTGAAAGAAGATGGGGCGATAATAGTCAATTCATCCAAAGAACCAGAGGAGATAAGACATCTACTCAAAGGGTATAAAGGTAAGGTGTGCACAGTTGATGCAAGAAAAATTTCAATTGATACACTAGGTAAATATTTCCCTAACACGCCTATGATGGGCGCAGTTGTAAAGGTAAGTAAAGTTATGGAAGAAGAAGTTTTCTTAAAAGACATGGTGGATTCTTTCAAACATAAATTTGCCAAGAAACCTGAAGTTATAGAAGGTAATATAAAGGCATTGGAGAGGTCTATGCAGGAGGTGAAGGAATCGTGAAAGAGAAAGAATTAAAAGCAGTTCCAGATAATGTTAAGTGGCAAGATATTACAAAGGGTGGTACAATCGCTTGTGCTGGCAATGCAAGCTTAGTTAGAACTGGGGATTGGCGTTCAATGAAGCCAGTGTTTATAGAAGAAAAATGTAAGCAGTGTCTGTTGTGTTATCCAGTATGTCCTGATGCAGCGATACCAGTAGATGAAGATGGCAAGAGAAAAGATTTTGATTTTGATCATTGCAAAGGTTGTGGCATATGTGTTAAAGTGTGTCCTTTTGATGCGATAGATTTTGTAGAAGAAAGTAAGTAGGAGGGATAAAAAAATGTCGATTAGAGAAAGAATGAGCGGTAATGAAGCAATGGCGCTTGCCATGAAACAAATAAACCCAGATGTTGTTGCAGCATTTCCAATAACGCCTTCTACCGAGGTACCACAATATTTTTCAACATATGTGGCAGATGGTGTTGTAGATACAGAATTTGTTGCAGTTGAATCAGAACACAGTGCTATGTCTGCGTGCGTTGGTGCAGAAGCAGCTGGAGGTAGAGCAATGACAGCTACATCAGCAAATGGACTTGCGTTGATGTGGGAGGAATTATATATAGCGGCAGCATCAAGATTGCCTATAGTTATGGCTTGTGTTAATAGGACATTATCGGGCCCGCTAAATATACACAATGATCATAGTGATTCAATGGGAGCACGTGATGCAGGTTGGATACAGTTGTATTCAGAGAATAACCAAGAGGCATATGATAATATGCTTATGGCACATAGAATAGCAGAACATCCAGATGTTTTGTTGCCAGTTATGGTATGCCAAGATGGATTTATAACATCACATGCGATAGAAAATATAGAGTTAGAAGAGGATACAAAGGTAAAAGAGTTTGTTGGAGAGTACAAACCAAAAGAGTATTTGTTAAACAGGGAAGATCCTATTGCGGTAGGTCCATTAGATATGCAATGGCATTGTTTCGCGCATAAAATACAGCAACAACAAGCGATGAAAGATGCTAAGAATGTAATACTAGAAATAGCAGAGGAATTTTATACATTAACAGGCAGAAGATATGGTTTGTTTGAGGAGTATAAAACAGAGGATGCAGAAGTTGTTATGGTGATAATGAACTCATCAGCAGGAACAGCTAAGTATGTAGTTGATCATTTAAGAAAAGAAGGGAAGAAGGTTGGTCTAGTTAAAGTAAGAGTATTTAGACCATTCCCAGTAGATGAAATAGCGAAAACGTTGAGTAGGTTTGCTGCAGTTGCGGTTATGGATAAAGCGATGTCGTTTAATGCGGCAGGAGGACCTTTGTTTACAGATGTAACAAGCGCAATGTATGCAAAACAAAAGATAGGACCTAAGATAGTAAACTATATTTATGGAATTGGTGGAAAAGACGTAAAGGCAACTGATCTTGAGTCAGTTTATAACGAATTATTAGAGATAGCTAATACAGGTGTTGTTAAAGAAGTTTACAATTACCTTGGTATTGAAGAGTAGGGGGGTGCTAAAATATGGCTTATAATTTAAAAGAAGTTGCAAAAAAACCTGAAAGATTAACAGGTGGACATAGAATGTGTGCTGGATGTGGAGCACCAATAGTAGTAAGACAAGTATTAAAAGCGTTAAAACCCGAGGATCATGCAGTTATCGGAAGTGCTACAGGATGTTTGGAGGTGTCAACTTTCCTATATCCGTATACAGCATGGAAGGACTCATTTATCCACAATGCATTTGAGAATGCTGCAGCTACAGTATCTGGAGCAGAGGCAGCATATACGTCAATGAAAAAAAGAGGTAAATTAAAAGGTGAGACTAAGTTCATTACTTTTGGTGGAGATGGAGGAACATATGATATAGGTTTTCAATCATTATCAGGAGCAATGGAGAGAGGTCATGATATGGTGTATGTATGCTATGATAATGGAGCATATATGAATACAGGAATACAAAGGTCGTCGGCAACACCTAAGTACGCTGATACGACAACTTCACCTGCAGGAAAAGTTATACCAGGGAAATTGCAATCGAGGAAAGAGTTAACAGAGGTAATGGCAAGTCACAATATACCATATGTAGCGCAATCAGCGCCAATAGGTAATATGAAAGATTTATACGAGAAGGCAGAAAAGGCGATTTATACTAAGGGAGCAGCATTTTTGAATGTGTTGGCACCATGTCCTAGAGGATGGAGATACAATACTCCTGATTTAATGTTATTAAATAAAATGGCAGTAGAGACATGTTTTTGGCCTTTATATGAAGTTGTGGATGGAAAATATAATATCACATATAAACCAAAGAACAAGTTGCCAGTAACTGAATATTTAAAATTACAAGGAAGATTTAAACATTTGTTTAAGGCAGGCAATGAGCATTTGTTAGAAGATATTCAAGTGGAAGTTGATAGAAAATGGGAAAGATTATTAAAGTTAGAAGAATTGACAAATCAGCAATAAAAAAATGGGGCAAGACTAACTTAAAATTGAAGTTAGTCTTGTGTTCCACTACATAATAAGCAGTTGTTGATTAGGTTCTAGAGAGTCATTTGTTAGGCCGTTAATGCTTTTTAGTGCATCGATTGTGGTGAGGTATTTTTTTGCTACAGACCACAGGGTGTCATTTTTTTGTGTAAAATAGACAATTAAGTTTGGTTTGTCTTTAACAAACGACTGGTCCAAAGGAGTGTATGCTATATTGGTGCTAAGAGTGATTTCTTTGTAGCTTATGATGTTAGCATTAATACACAGATTTATTCTAAATTCTAAGTTGTTTTCTATATTTATGTTGTAATCTACTTTGTCTATATTTATTTGATAATGGCACGTGTCAGTGTCACATACATTTCTGTCTAGGGTGTGTTTTATAGGATACTCTTGCACAAGGACTCTAAATTTTTCTTGTTGGGTATCGTCCATTATAAAAGCAGCCACATTAACAATACCTTCGAGTATAATTTTATTGTTTATTATTTTGCATTCACTAAATAGTATACGAGTATTTAAATTATATACATTTATGTCAGAGGAATTGGAATTTAGAGGTAATGTGTTTTTTAGATAAAAGTTTTCGTTTAAGGTTTGAGATATATTTTGTATAGGTAATGATTCTTTTTCTAGATTTATGTCAAAGGAGTCAGAATATGCATCTTCTATGGTATAGATAGTTTTATTTAAAGAAGCATATACATGTATATCGAATATAGCCTCACAGTCTAAGATATTTTGTTCTCCGTCGGCGTTTTCAATTGGTTTTAAATTAAAGTCTGATATATTAAGTGAGCAATTTAAGTAAGCTGTATCAGTTAAGCCTGGCATGTTTACTATTTGAGATAAATCTTTTTCAAAAGTAAATGAATCAATAGGTGATTCCAAGTTATCTGTTAGATATAGCAGATTACATTCAAAGGTCGTTGATACAAGAGCTTTATCGTCCACAATCTTGTAAGATGTGTTTTTTATGTTAGTATCAATTTTAAGTATTTGATATATAGATGAATTTTTGGAGTTTAATTCTATATTTTCTTTAAAAAAAAGTTTTTCACATACGTGCCCTAAATAATTTGGAACGTCTATAGAATTTTTTAAAATTTGTATATTATCGCTATCTTGTACATCAGATAATACATCGATTTTTATACGCTGATGATGATCTAAAAAGGCTACAGCTATATGTTTTATTATAATACGATGTTCATTTAGAATTTCGTATTCAGAGTTTTCTATGTTTACAGTGGCGTCAAATATAGAATCTGGTGGAATGCTTGGTAGAGATATTTCGTGTGAGAATTTTAAACTATGTGTTATACTGTCTAAGGTATAATTTGGTGAATAATATACTATATTGTAGTTGATTATACCTGTTAGTACAACTTTATTACTGTCAAAGGATATGTCGCGTATGAGTACATCTTCATAGCAATTAATTATTTTCTTTAGTGTAGATTTAAATTCTGGTATGACAACATCTGTTGTTATATTGAAATGAGAGGAATTTTTAGAAATATCTTTCTTTAGATAAATACAATCGTTAACCAACTCCATTTAAAGTGCCTCCCTAAAGCATATAATAGTAATTCTCTAATGCTATGTATATGATTAGTTGGTACGACGTAGTACACTAAAAAATATTACTAAGCTTTTTTAGCGTACAAAAATAGTACGACTAAAAAAGCTTGTCAAAAACTTAAAGTTTAACTTACGTGGGCTTTCGTACTACTGTTGCAAATTTTTATTTCTACGGAATTAGTTAAAATATCTGTGTAGCTAAAAGAAACTCTGCGTGTGACTTCATAATCATTTTCAAATTTCACAATAAAAATACTTGGATATGTATTTTCAAGGACACCTTCTTGTACGAAAGAACTTCTTCTTCCCTTGTTGGACTTAAGTTGTATCTTGTATCCAACATAGGCAGCAATATCTTTCTTTACTTGATTTAAATCAGACTTCGATATCATTGAATCACCTCTATATTCTTTTGTGTGATCAAAATTATAGCATAAAATACATAAAATGTAAAGGCATATTTTAAAATTTTAGTATAAATTAAGATTAATTAAAAAATTAGTATTGTAATTTTTGTGCAATAATGGGATAATAGAACTGTTATGTTAAGAGATACGTTAAATTTCGAATATAGAACTAAAAATTGAGTAATAATAGGGGGAGAATATTTTGAAAGTCTCGAGCTCAAATAACATAAGGAAAGGAAAGTGGCTAAAAGATTTATTAATTGGGACTGCAGTATTTTGCTTTTGTGTAGTAGGAAGCAATTATGTTGCAGGAGCAGCCAAAGTGGAGGAAATATATACAAATAGGCAATATACAAAGTATAAGTTAAAATTGTCGGAAAAAATATATAAGATAGCAGACGCAAATGGGGTTTTGATAGTGCCAGAGCAACTAGATGACAAAAGTGCGTTGTTTACTTGCCCAGCGAATAAAAAAGTTAGAGTTTATTTTAATAATTCAGAGTACATATTAGTGGATTTACAAGATTGCGATGCAATAACCGACGTGGTTTCTCCTAGGATTATGTGGAAATACAAAGATATAGCCAATAGTAGGATATGCTTAAAGGTGGAAGATGAAGCGGGTGTTTATCAAGTAAATGATGTTAAGAGGGAAGATGGGGATCTAGTAGAGTATGAATCAGCTAGAGTGATTTTTAGTAAGATGCCCAAAACTGCAGATCTTAGTTTAGAGATGGAAGACTTAAATGGAGGTATTAGGATATATGATGTGTTTGGTAATAGAAAGCAGTTACTTGCCAGAGATATAGATCTTAATGTGGCAAAGGCAGTAAAAAATATGAATGGGGATAAAATTTTAATAAAGCTTGCAGACTCGGCAGAAAGAATAAAAGATATAATGTATCCAGATGGAGAAGTAATAGAGTCAGGTGTAGGTAGGAGTGTAGAGCGTGTGTACAATACCGATCCGGGTACTGAAGAGATTTTAGTTAATTATGGTACAAATAATATAAAAAATGTGCTTTTAAAGTTAGATACAGATGTAACTGCGCCAGATGTAGTAAGAGCATTTAAAAATGGGGATAATAGCAAATTATTTATAGAGATACAGGACGATAAGAGTGGAATAAAGAAGATTTCATTTTATAATAGAGAATTAGACAGCGAGACAATCATAAGAGATATAATGGGAATTAGTGAGAAAGAGTTTGTAAAAAGTGATGTCATAGAGGGAAATACTCACTTAATTGTTTGTGATGGAGTAGATAATAAGAAAAAAATTTCGCTAGAGAATGTAGAGGTAGACAATGTAGGCCCTATTATTACTGTGAATTATAGTGATGCGGGTTATACCATAAACGTAAAAAAGGATAAATCAGGGCTTGATAGTGTTAAATTAGATGATGTAGATATTGAGGTATATAATGATTATCCTGTAGGGGATTTTACATATAATTTTGAGGATTTAAATGGAGAATCTTCTATTAGGGCGTGTGATGGAGTAGGTAATATGGAAGTTTTGAGTATAAATGATGTAATGAGGAAAATAAATAAAAAATATAAAAATGTAGTGGGGTCACGTTTATCGATAGATGTAGAAGATAAAAGAGGTATAGTAAAGATTACAGATCAGGATGATAACGTTATAGAAAGGTTTTTAGAAAGTACAAATAGGGCAATAGGTGCGTATAAAGTAAGAGAAAATACTACTGGTATTAAAGTATTTTATAAAGAGAACAAAAGTTATTTAGTGGATTTAGAAGAATTAAGTAGTGCTCCTATTGTGACAGAGGAATTAGTTGAAGATAACTTAATAAGAAGATGTAAAGTATCCTCAATAGCAGGGATAAAGGAGATTTCGTACAAAGACGGAAGAAAAATTGTGTTTAAACAGGACATGCCTGAGGATATTATAATAGATTGCACTGTAAGAAATGCTGGTATAATAGAGCCTACAGTTGTTGTGGTTGTTGATACATTAGGTAATAGCGTAAAGATAAATGAGAGTTTAGAATAAAAAATTACAAAAATATGTAGATAAGAGTGTATTTTGTAGTATAATGGTGAAAGAAGTTTAACAAAAAATGGAGGGAGATGTTTTTTTGATGGACGGTAAGAATAAAGTTGAGATAAGTATAAGCGGTTATAATTATACATTAGTAGGGAAGGAGCCTGTAGAGTATCTACATGAGCTTGCAGAGTATGTTGATAATAGGATTAATAGAATTATGTGTAGCAACAATAATTTGGGGTTAAAGGATGCAGGTGTGCTAACTGCGTTTAATATTGCGGATGAGTTGTTTAAAGTACGGCAAGAATATGAAGATGGGAATAAAATAGCAGCATTAAAAAAGGAAATAGATGAGTTAAAGTGCGATAATGCAAAGCTAAAAAATGAGTTATCTGAGGATAAAAGTGTTAATAACTATAAGGAAGAATTAAAATTGGCGTACGAAAACATAAGTAATCTTCTAATAGAGAGGGATAAAATGTTGGAAGAATTGGCCAAGGAAAAGGAAAAAAGCAATAATTTGCATTTCTCATTAATAGAGTTAAAGTCAGCATTAGTAGATGATAAATCACGATTGCAGTAGAGGGAGAGTAGTATGAAAATAGGTAATATTGAAGTGGGCAATAATGTATTTTTGGCGCCCATGGCTGGAATAACAGATAAGCCGTTTAGGGTACTGTGCCAAGAGCAAGGAGCGGGAATGACATTTACTGAAATGGTAAGTGCTAAGGGATTGTACTATAATGATGAGAAAACTAAAAAGTTATTAGATATTGATTGCGCTGAAAAGTATGTTGGAGTGCAGATATTCGGAAGTGATCCAGATATTATGGCAAATGTGGTATGCCGATTAAATGAAAGCGGATTTTGTGTGTTGGATATAAATATGGGATGTCCGGCACCGAAGATAACTAAAAATGGAGATGGGAGTGCACTTATGTTAACCCCTTCGTTAATAGAAAAAATAGTTAGTGCGGTTTGTAAAAAGTCCCAAAAACCTGTTACTGTGAAGATAAGAAAGGGATATGATGATGACAATATAAATGCAGTGGAAGTTGCTAAGAGAATTGAGTATGCTGGAGCATCTGCAATATCAGTGCATGGCAGAACCAGAAGCCAACAGTATAGAGGTAATGCAGATTGGGATATAATAGCAAAAGTGAAAAGGGCGGTATCTATACCAGTAATAGGCAATGGTGATATTACATCAGGAGAAGATGCAAAAAGGATGTTACAAGAAACAGGTTGTGATGGTGTTATGATAGGGAGGGGAGCATTAGGCAATCCATGGATTTTTAGAGAAGTGATAAATTATTTAGATGGTAATGAGGAAAAGGTACAGGTTAGTGTTTCAGATAAAATGAATTATATAATACGCCACATGAACATGATGATACAGCAAAAGGGAGAACGAACAGCTATATTAGAAATGAGAAAACATATAGGTTGGTATTTAAAAGGAGTCAGAAATTCGTCAAAAATAAAAGAGCAAATATTTAGGATATCGGATTATGAAGAAGTAATTTCTAAACTTCACGAATTAAAAGATATTTAAGTTGGAGGGTGACATAGAGATGAATAGTGATATAGAGATTGCAATGAAAGCTAACATGAAAAATATCAGAGAAGTTTCAAAGGATGCCGGTATAGACGAGGAATATTTAGAATTGTATGGCAATTATAAAGCTAAAATATCGCTAAATCTATTTGATAATCTTAAGAGTGCAAAGAACGGGAAGCTTGTGCTAGTAACAGCTATAAATCCGACTCCAGCAGGGGAAGGAAAAACAACAATAACTGTTGGATTAGGTCAAGCAATGAAGAAAATTGGTAAAAATGCGATAATAGTGCTTAGAGAGCCTTCATTAGGCCCGGTTATGGGGCTAAAGGGTGGAGCTGCGGGAGGAGGCTATTCGCAGGTTGTACCAATGGAGGATATAAATTTACATTTCACAGGAGACATGCACGCAATAGCTGCAGCAAATAACTTATTATCTGCGCTAATAGACAATCATATTCATCAGGGAAATGAATTGGGGATAGATCCTAGTCGTGTTGTGTGGAAAAGAGCAATAGATATGAACGACAGAACACTCCGAAAAATTGTAGTTGGGCTTGGGGGAAAGACAAATGGAGTAACAAGAGAAGATGGATTTAGTATAGTTGTTGCATCTGAAGTTATGGCAATATTGTGTTTGGCAAAAGATTTATGCGATTTAAAAAATAGACTAGGTAGGATAATAGTGGGCTATAATTATGATAATTGTCCGGTGTACGCGAGTGATCTTAAAGCAGAGAACGCTATGACGTTGTTATTAAAGGATGCAATAAAACCGAATCTTGTGCAAACGTTGGAGAATACACCAGTTATAATGCATGGTGGGCCTTTTGCTAACATTGCGCATGGATGCAACAGTGTTATAGCTACGAAGATGGGGTTAAAGATTGCGGATTATTGTATAACAGAGGCTGGATTTGGTGCGGATTTAGGTGCAGAGAAATTTTTCGATATAAAATGTCGAGATCAAGAGTTGGTACCAGATGCCGTGGTTATTGTTGCTACAGTTAAAGCGTTAAAATATAACGGGGGCATCGAAAAGAAAAATTTAGCTTTTAAGGATGTTGCTGCATTAAAGCGCGGCTTTGTTAATTTAAATAAGCATGTGGAGAATATAAAAAAGTTTGGAGTTCCAGTGTGTGTCGTTATAAATAAATTTGTAACGGATACTGAAGATGAAATAGATATGTTAACCAAGTTGTGTAAAGAATTAAATGTTAGTGTTAGTGTGTCAGATATGTTTTGTAAAGGTTCAGATGGTGGAATTGATGTTGCCAAGAATCTTGTTCAATTAATAGATTCGCATAAAACAAAATTTAAGCCTTTATATGGTGTTGAAGATAGCTTAGAGAAAAAGATTGAAGTGGTGGCAAAAGAAATATATGGTGCAGCTGGAGTAACCTATACAAAAGAAGCAAGAAGGGGGATAAGACAAATAGAGAAAATTGGACGAGATAATCTACCCGTTTGTATAGCAAAGACACAGTATTCATTATCTGATGATGCGAAGCTTTTAGGAAGGCCAAGTGGATTTAATATAAACGTACGTGAAGTGTCATTGTCGAATGGTGCAGGATTTATTGTAGTTATGACGGGAGATATAATAACAATGCCTGGGCTTCCTAAAGAGCCGGCTGCAGTAAATATGGGAATAGATGATAACGGTAATATATACGGATTGTTCTAATGTGCTCAAATGCGGGCTTCGTTGGCTAAATTTAGTAAAGACATCAAAAAGCATGCAATCATAATGCTTGTGCCAACAGATACTATAGTATGTAGGGATGTATTAAGTTTTAGTATGCTAAAAAAGCTTAGTATATATTTATTGATGATAAGCATTATGATTGATACAATAGACGGTTTAAAAATCCAATTTTTTAAGTCTATAATTAGGCTTGTGCGTTTTAGTATAACAATTAGGTTTAGAACAAAACTTATGGATAGTGCCAAAATTAGGCCCAAAATAAATCCTGATATACCGTATTTTGGAATTACAAAAAATACAAAAAGTATTCTTATGCCGTAGCATATAGTAGAACTAATCAGGGAGAAGGTTTGCTCATTTAGACCATTTAGTATTCCCTGAAGTATTTGGTTTAAGTACAGAAGGATTGAAGTAAAGGATAAAAGGTATAGTATAGACGAAATATCTGTGGTTTTGTATATTAATGAGCTTATTTGATGCGAAAATGTCATAAAGGTGATCATGAAGATAAATCCGAGAGAACTGGTTAAGCAAATAGACTTTGAAATTTTTAAGTTAATGCTTTTGTAATTGTTAGTGGCAAGTCCCTCTGATATGGCGGGGATAAGTGTTGTTGATAGAGAGTTAGTTACGATAGATGGGAATAGAATTAAGGGCATTGCCATACCAGACAATTTACCTAAAGACTCAACACTTTGTGTCCATGATAAACCAGAGAGTACAAGTCTACTTGGGATATATATAGTCTCTATGGTGGATAATATTGATGTGATTAATTTGTTAAATGAGATAGAAGATGATAAGGACAATATTTTTAGCACAATTTTCTTTATGGATAAAGTATAGCACGCATTTGTCGATGAAGTATTTTTTTTGTAGAATATGAATAGAATGAGTAAGCTTGCAATTTCGCTTATAATTGTACCCACCATAGTGAGAGCTAAAGCATGTGATATAGAAAAAAATCGCATATTATTTAGAAGAAATAAAACTCCTGCAATTCTTACAATTTGTTCAACTATATTCGCGATTGCAGTAGGTGTTACATTTGATGTTCCGTAAAAGTATCCTTTTATAGCGCTAGATAAAGTTATAAATGGAAGAGATGGTATGAAAACAAGTAGAGGTAAAAGTGTGCGCTGATCTTTTAAAAAATAAGTAACAATATCTTTTAGAAATATGTATAATAAAGTTGATACTATACTACTTGCTATAAATGCTAATATTACAGCTGTATTAGTGATCCGTTTTAAATTTGCTAGATTTTTTTTTGCAGATTCATATGATACTAGCCCTGATACAGTGATAGATATGCCGGAGGATATGGTTATAATGATTAGTGAATAAAGCGGTGTTATAAGTTCGCGAACTCCCATACCCTCGGCCATTAAGAGGTTAGATAGATATATTCTATAAAAGAATCCTAATATTTTAACTATGAGTCCTGCAAACATAAGTATTAGAGCATCAGTTGTAAAGGAACGTTTTGTCATACAAAAATTACCTCTAAAAATATTATCATTAGCAAGTATATTCAAGTAGTGATTATGATATGTAAAATAAGCTTTTTATCTAATACTTGGTAAGAATATCTTCACTTCTACAAGCAAGGACACTCTTACCAGAAAAATATAGTATTGACAATTTTGGGATAATATAATAAACTAATATTAGTCGAAAAATAGGATATTAAAGTAATAATGAAGGCACGATAATAGTAAATACCCTAACATAAAGAGTAAAGAACTGTTGAGGGTACGAGAGGTTGGCCTTGTGCAATCTTAGTATATTAGTACAATATGGCCAAAACCCATATTGGTATAAAAGGTAGGCTCTAGCTTAATATAGAGAATTTCATGGTAAAAAATTAAGATATAGGTAGAAAAAGATGTCACAGAATAATTTACATAGGGGGCTTATATATGCAGATATTACTCAAGAAGAATTTATTTAGTTTGATAAAGAAATATAGTGTAAAAGATTCGAGTGGAAGAGATCTTTTGCGAGTAGAAAAGAAACCTTTTTCTATAACGGATAAGCATAAAGTGATGGATTTAACCGAAAATTGTATTTGTGAAATAAAGAAAAAAGTTTGGAGTATTTTCCCTAAGTATAGAATAATTTTTACAGGAGGAGAAGTATTAGAAGTAAGTAAGAACAGAGGTATCATCAATAAAAAATTCTTTATAAAGTCTCTAAATAGTGAGTATCTAGTAGAGGGGAATGTAATAGATAATGAATTTCAAATAAAAAATGGACAAGAAGAAATCGCGAAAGTTCAAAGAACTGTAATCAATATGTTTAAGGCATATGATATACAAATACGAGAGATAAAAAATGTGCCAATTGTAATATCAGCTATAATAGCCATGGACATAATAAAATACAAAAAATTATCATATTTAATTTGACGAATTTAGAAAAATTCCCTTGAAATTAGTTCGCACTCATAATATAATAGCAGTGTGTTTTGGAAAATGTTTTTAAGGGGGAAGATGCACGTATGGAAACAAACATGAAGAATAATGAAGGACGTAGTTTTTGGGGCAGGATAGTAGCTACACTAAAAAAGAAAAGGAATAAGAGAATTTTGGGTGGTGTAGTTATATTTGTGGGATTGATATTACTGTTTAATATGATAAATGATGATGTTAGTCCAGAAGGAGTATCAGAAGGAGGAAGAAAGAGAGGAGAAGGAGTAAGGATAGGCATTGTGTTGTCACAAGGAGGAAAGGGAGATAAGTCCTTTAATGATGGA
>JAGCXC010000005.1 GCA_017961515.1 Clostridiales bacterium
AAAGTTGCGATGGATTCTTGTAATGAGTATGTTAAATTAATAGAAAAAACAACTTTAGGAACTGACGAATGCTATGTGTACGAGAAATACAATGATGATACGAAAGAGAGAATAGCGATAGACAGGAGTTTAGAGAAAATATATAAGTTAAAGAAGAAAAACGGTATGTATTTGGCATCTAGCAAGAGGAGAATTAAGGATGAAGTAAGTGATAGGGATGCAGTTAAGTTAGTTAGAAATAGGATAGATAGTAATGAATATACAACCAGTGTATATGGGAACATGAAGAATAGCGATGATGGCCAAGAGTATAGTATTATAAACGTAAGGAATTTAGATGGTACAGTGGATAAAAAGTTGGCGGTTAGCAGGAAAGATGGAGCCATATATGTAGAAAAAAAGAAGGTTACACCAAAGTTAGAGCAAAAAGATGATGGAACTATTTCAGCAGTAGGATTTTTAGAGATAGATCCAGAACTTACAAATAGAGAGGCAAATATAGATCAATGGGGTTCAGGATTTAGGACTCATGGAAGTTATATGTTGATACAAGAGGATGGGACTGGAGTTTATAATATAGGGGTATCTGCTGATGTAGAGAATTTTAAATTGGTGAATGAAAATGGAAAGAACTATATTGAGATAACTAATAAAGAGGGAGCCCAGGCTCTAGAGAAAGGAACAAGATTTTGGGTAGAAGTAAAAGAGGTTAATGGAGAATCATATTTGTATGTGCATGATGAAGAAAATAAAGATTCGAAGCCGGGTAATAAATATTGGAAATTAGGTATGGATAATAGATCTATATATGTAGATAAGGATGCAGTGGTGCCAACTCTGGAGAAAGGTTATGACGGATCAATTGTTGCTGTGGGTCGGTTTAAGATAAATGACGAAATTACATCAAAAGAGACTGACACAAATAAATGGGGAACAGGCTACTTATCAAAAGGAAGTTGTATGTCTATAAAAGATGATAAGACTGGAACCTATAGTATAGGTGAAACATCTGTTGTAGAGCACTTTAAGTTAGTAGATGAAAATGGTAAGACATATATTGAAATAACAAACGAGGAAGGTTCAAAAGGACTGCTAAAGGGAACAAGATTTTTAGTTGAAATTAAGGAAGTAGAAGGTAAAATGTATTTGTACATGCATGATGAAGATGGGAAAGATACAAAACCAGGAAGCAAGTATTGGGAACTAAGTGAAGAAGGTGCAATTAAATTTGAGCCATATGGGTATCATAATAAGATATAGAAAAGATTTAAAGTAAATAGATTTGATAAAAAGGATGGCGACACATGCTTTTGACTTAGGTCAGGAGTTGGGGTTGCCATTGATATATGCAACGATATATTGACATAAACGAAATGATGCTTTATAATATAATTATAGGCAGAAAAATAGTATTTTTTAGGGAAAGGGGCTTGATGGATAGGGAGAAGGGAGGGGGATATATGAGAGATGAATGGAAAAAGGTAGTATTAAGTTTAGTTATAGTTTTAGTACTTGTGTTTGTAGTAGGGAGTGTGTTTTCATTTGCGTTCCAGGTGATGGGTGATTGTAATGATATATCTCACTTAAGTTGGTGGGAAGGAATAAAGGTAATTAAAGATAAAGGTTATGGAATAGAAAAGATGGTGGAATGGACTAAGTTTTGTTTTAAACCAAAAGGTACAAGAATAGGCATTATATGCCCGAGAGATGATTATGGTCCATTGTTTTTAGTATAATATACTGGGCTTTGAGTTGAATATAGGTGTTTCGAGAAAATTTTAATTGACTAACAATAGCTTGTGGTGGAAGTATTTACGACACCGTGGGCTATTTTTCGAGTAGAATGTTTTTCAAACACTTATCTTTTTCATGGATACAACATTTTGAGTACATAAGGTAGTTTTTCTTTTAATACAGCTTCCAATAATAAACCAATAGTTGACAAACTCAATGATGCTATAATATGTTTACACTGGATTGACCGAGATTTTTTCAGTGAAAGAAAAGGGAGATGTATTTTTATGAAGAAAAATAATTTGAGATTTGTTTCTGAGTGGTTAAGAGAAAATAAAATGTTGTGTGCGTTGAGTGAAAATGGGGAGAAAGAAAAGGTAAGAGAAGTGAATATGACGGATAATAATGGATTTACAGCGTTGATGAATGTATGTGCAAATAATCCACCAAAAGAAGTGGTAGAGCTATTGTTAAATCGTGGAGCAGAAGTGAATATGAAGGATAAATATGGCCAAACAGCGTTGATGTATGCATTGGGAGTAATACACCAAAAGAAGTGGTAGAGCTATTAATAGATAATGGAGCGGAAGTGAATATGAAGGGTAAAGATGGCAAAACGGCGTTGATGATTGCATGTGGGAAGAATGCAGCAAAAGAAATAATAGAATATTTAATAGATAATGTGGCAGATGTATACAAGAAAGACAATAAAAGGAGAACTCCAATAATCACGTTGGATGGTAAAGTACAAGCTAAAATGTTAAAAGTATTAACAAGAAGAGAGCTAAGGAATGCATGTGCTAAGAATAATAAAGATGAGGTAGAAAAACAATTAGATAAAGTTGGAGGAATTTTGCCTAAAGATCTTTTAGTAGAGTTAATTAATTTATCTAATGAGGATACTTTAGAAGTACTAGTAGAAAGAATAAATGTTTCCCTAATAAATGATATATTTAATTTAATAACCTAAGAAGGAAAGCGTAATTG
Source organism: Clostridiales bacterium (assembly GCA_017961515.1). Lineage (NCBI taxonomy): Bacteria > Bacillati > Bacillota > Clostridia > Eubacteriales > Clostridiales bacterium. Next base: position 2,722 of record JAGCXC010000005.1, read on the forward strand.
TATAATAAATTTACTATATAAAAAAGGTGCAATTAACAAAATAAGTGGTAAATTAAAAAGTGTTTTAAAGAGCAAATTAATTAAAGATGTAAC
>JAGCXC010000006.1 GCA_017961515.1 Clostridiales bacterium
GAAAAAGATGCAAATGAAGTAATGAAATTGCTGAGAGCAAGGCTTGAGAAATTTGGTTTAGAACTAGCCGAAGATAAAACGCGCATACTGCCTATTGGAAAATGTGCAAAAGAAAGAGAAGAATTTGACTTTTTGGGATTCACATTTTTCAATACAAAAACACGAACAGGGACATACAGGATAGGAATAAGGACTAGTCAAAAGAAGCTAAAGGCGAAGAGACAGTCGATGAAAGCATGGTTGCGAACGAGGCTAACTAAACCAGTAGCAGATACGATGAGACTAATTAATATTGTTCTGACAGGACATGCTAATTACTACGGAGTAAATGGAAACTTCAAAGCACTCCAAAACTATTGGACGTACGTCAAGGAAAGCACGTACAATATGCTAAACCGGAGAGACCAGAAAGGAAGATTTAAATGGGATAGCTTCGATAGAGTGTGGGATTACTACGTAAATAAGCCACGGATAACAGTGGACATATGGTATACTAAAGCGAATGTGGCATTATGAGCCGAAGTTGATTTGAAGAGCCGTATGCGGGAAAACCGCACGTACGGTTCTGTGAGGGGCAGTAGGCAATCCCTTCATGTATATAAATACGAAAGAAAGGAGTGTCGAGACTGTCTACTCGACTTAAAGATATGTGTTTATTTGAATATGATGAAGAAAAACATATACGAGGTGAACGAGCTGAAGCTAAGGAAGAAGGTAGACAAGAAGAAAGAATTAGATTACTTGTGAAATTTGCAAAAGATGGCATATTGACAATAGAAAAAGCAGCTAAGGAAGCTGGTATTTCAGTGGAAGAATTTCAAAAAATTCTAGAAGAGATGCAATAGATAAAGCGATAGAAAATTTACCTAAAAAGGAAGAAGTACCTAAAAAAAGGGAAATGCATAGAGTAGGCAATGTTATTTATTTGAAGGAGGAAGGAGGAATGAGGAATGAAAAATGGTAAAAATACTATGATTCTGGAGAAAACAAATTAGTCGTTTTAAAAACAAATTAATTTTAATCCCCATAACGGAGGCTTTTTTATTAAAATAATTCGTGACCTTTTTGTGACCTATTGAGGTTATTTTATTTGAAATTATACATGTACAAAAAATGTAATATAACCTTAAATCCATTGAAAAAACTAATAACTTACTTCAATTTGTAATTGGATTAAGCTTCCAAAAGCACTATCTCTCACCTATAGATGTGGGAGAATTCTTGCCAATACATGTTAAAGACAACGTTGCATTTTATATGACCTGTCTTCTACTCTTTCTACTCTTTCCACACTTACCTTTCTTTTTTTATTATGCACATTCTCTTTCTTTTCAGTTTTCACATCATCTTTGCAATATTTTAATAATTCGTTTTCAATACATTTGTCAAGCTTATCTACCTTTTTCATGTACTCACCTAAATACTTATTATAGCCATTATCTCTAATTTCAAATATTTTTTCGTCCAACAACTCTAAAACTTCCTTTTTAAAATTGATTATATCACTCTCTAGTAACTTTGTTATATCTGCTCTATCATACTCGAGTAATTCCTTTACCATCTTTATATTTCCTATTGCACACGCATTATATAGTGGAGTTATACCTTTAGAATTACACATGTTTGCATCTGCTCCTTTTTCTAATAACATACTTGAAATTACGTCATATCCTTTAGAACATGCAATAGCTAGTGGAGTAAATCCTTCTTCATTAATATCATTTAGATAAACTCCTCTTTCCAACAAAATTCTAACAGTTCCCACATTTCCTTTTATACACGCCTTATGTAATGGTGTATCCATTTTTTTTGTGTATGCGTCTATATCAGCTCCTGCTTTTAGTAAAATTTCTACAATATCAAAATTCCCTGTAATACACGCCGTATGTAGTGGAGTGTATCCCTCTAAACTAGCATGGTTTACATCTACACCTTTTTCAATTAAAAACTCTACTAGTTTAGTATAACCTTTCTTACATGCATTAATCAATGCCGTATATCCATATGGAGGCATTTCTTGTTCTATATCTGCACCTTCTTCAATCAAAAGTTTTGCAATATCAACATAGCCTTCCTGACACACTACATTTAACGCACTAAATCCTGCTACATTTACACGGTCTACTTTTGCACCATGTTTAAGCAAAAGCTTTACTATATCATACTCTCCTTTTCTACATGCATTAATCAATGGCGTATTCCCGTCTAGCGTCCCATGTTCTACATCTACACCTTTTTCAATTAAAAACTCTACAAGTTTAGTATATCCTTCCTTACATGCATCAATCAATGCCGTATATCCATATGGAGGCATTGCTTGTTCTATATTTGCACCTTTTTTAATCAAAAGTTTTGCAATATCAACATAGCCTTCCTGACACGCTAGATTTAACGCACTAAATCCTCCTTTATTTACATGGTCTACTTTTGCATCATGTTCAAGCAAAAGCTTTACTATATCATACTCTCCTTTTCTACATGCACTAATCAATGGCGTATTTC
>JAGCXC010000007.1 GCA_017961515.1 Clostridiales bacterium
TCATCTTCCTGTGGTTTCTTATCTTTGATAATTTTTTGGAATAACTTAACAAGTGGGGTAGTTAAACCAATTAAGATGAATAACTTGAGTGTGTTGTATAAAGTATTGAACATAGCAAGTTGTGTATGTGGTGCACCTGGGAACATCTTAGCTAAAATTGCGCCATATGAAGCAGATCCATGAGATGCTGCATCTAGGATTAATCCTAGAACCAAGAATATAATTGCACCAAGAATATTATATACAACGTGTATAATTGCTAATCTCTTTGCATCTGGAGTACTTCCAATTGCTGCCAAAATACCTGTAACACATGCGCCTGTACTTGCACCAAGTACCATATATACACCTTGGTCCATTGAAATAAGTCCACTGAATACCATTGTGATTAAAATGGATGTCATGACGGAAGCACTTTGAAGTATTGCTGTTAAAGCAACTCCTAAGAATACTAAAAGTATTGGATTTGAAATAGATGCAATGAATATTTTCAAACTTTCCATCTCTGCAAAGCTTTTCATGGATGAAGACATAATGTCTAGACCTACGAATAATAAACCAAAGCCAGCGATAATGGATCCTGCAACTTGTGCTTTATTAGATTTGGCAAAGAGCATTAAAAATGCTCCAATACCTGCAAAAGCGGTGAAGATTACAGATGTTGAAATGGATTCTCCGCCGAACATACCTAATGCAACGATTTGTCCTGTGATAGTTGTACCAATGTTAGCACCAAATACAACAGTGGAGGCTTGAGCAAGAGTCATGATGCCAGCATTCAAAAAACCTATGGCCATAACTGTAACAGCACCGGATGATTGAATAGCTACAGCGGTAACTGTACCGAGTCCTGCACCAATAAACTTAGATTTGGATGTTTTTGAGAATAAGTTTTTTAATCTGCTACCAGATGCAGCTTCGATATTTCTACTTAAAATTCTACAAGCTATTAAAAATACACCTATACCGGCTATTAGCATTAATATTGAGGTTGCAATTTTAACTCCCATGGAAATCCTCTCAAATATTGATTAAAAGAATTATAGTTTATTATAAACTAAGGTGTAAAGTAATTTTTGTTGTACACGTGTAAATAAAATTGTTCCACTTAACATAGACGATTTTGACAATTTTTTACATTTTCTCTTGTAATTTTTTGCCACAAAATTTGTAAGATAACCAGTTAGAATTGCGAAAAATGGCTATTTACTTTTTTACATTACTCAGTGTAAAAACGCCAAAAAATAATATTCTATCTTGATAAAATTGTCCATTTTTATTAATTCTACGCTTCGTAGATAAAATTACAATAAATCTATAGATGGTAGTTTTAGATTAAAAATTTTTATCCTTTTTTAGTAATGCATATTGTATTGTGAGGCGATTTTGTTGTATAATATTTAAAACAAAGTTTTATTCGCATATACATGATGTAGATGCAAATAGTTTAGGAGATTTTATGAGACAAGTTAAGAAAGCTGTTATACCATGTGCAGGATTTGGAACAAGATTTTTACCATTTACAAAAGCAGTACCTAAGGAGTTATTACCAATTGTGGATACACCTGCTTTGCAGTTCGCTGTCGAAGAAGCAGTAGCGGCGGGAATTGAAGAAGTTTTGATTATTATTTCACCTCAAAAAGTTTCTATTAAAGAATATTTTGGAGATAGTGTTGTTTTATCCAAATTTTTAATGGATCATAACAAAATACAAGAATATGCATTAGTGCAATCTATTTCAAATCTTTGTAAGGTTAGTTATGCTGTTCAAAGTGTAATGAAAGGTAGTGGAGATGCCATATATTATGCTGAAGACTTTGTTGGAGACGAACCTTTTGCCGTACTTTTTGGAGATGATGTTATATATACCGGGGAAGGACCATCTGTTACTAAGCAGTTAGTAGATGCATATAATAAAACAGGTGCAACAATTCTTGGTGTGCAACAAATGCCTGAAGAAATTTTAAGAAGATGTGGAGTAATGATTCCAGCAGAAAAAGATGGAAAACTCACAAGAATTAGTGGTCTTATTGAAAAACCACAAAATGAAATTCCAAGCAATTTATGCTCACTTGGTAGATTTATTCTGAAGAATAATATCTTTGAGCAATTAAGGGAAACTCCAAATGGTATTGGTGGAGAATTATTCTTAACAGATGCAATTTCTTTGCTTGCA
>JAGCXC010000008.1 GCA_017961515.1 Clostridiales bacterium
ATTAAACAAGCTTAATGTCCATTCCTTTTTTTCTGGATTTCCAAAGATATATTTGAAAAGTCTATCTTTGTGCTTGATATTTATATTATTTTTTTCCATAATATAAGACTCCTTTCTGGTAATTTCAAGCAAATTATAACAGAATATTCCAGATATGTCAACGAAAAAAAAGGAAAAAAACATAAATTATGCCATATTTTTTCAATTTTCAACAAATAAAAACAAAATCGTAAGGAAAATAGCACCCCTTACAGTAATAGTTATATCATTGTTTTATGCCGTGTGTCAAGTAAGATAAATAGTATAAATATGTGTCAAGTAAATTGGGGAATTTTTTTTATTTTTCCCCCAGATAATTTTACCATTTGTAACTATATAAAACTCGTATTGTTTACACTAAACTTTCTTTTTTTGACTAACATATCATCATCTGACTCTTCCAATATTCTCTTCTTACTTCTTCTACTCATTTTGCCTTTTATTATGAGCCGACATATGCTCTCGTTTTCCAATTCAATCTTTCTTTTTTTTATCTTATTTCTTGTACTGTTTTTTAATTTTTTAAGAAGTTTATCTGCATCTTTGTCTCTTACTAATTCCATTAATTTCTTTATTGTCATTTTTACTTTATTGGAATTATTTCGCATTAATATATCTGAAACGTCTAAACTATTATTTAAAATTGCTGCACATAAACGACTCACCTCTTCTTTCTTTTCACCTTTTATTGTCGTTTCTATCTTCTTTAGGCTAGATATATTTACCTTCTCTCTTTTTAAAAACTTAGCTATCTCTCCAAGTGACTGTTTTTTATTCATTACAACTAGTTTATCTATTAAACGATTAAATTCTTTTTTTCTTTTCGTTAACGCCTCCATAATATCAAAATCCTGTTCCTCTATGATCCATTCCATAACATAATCAGGGATTTCCACTATTCTATCAAGCATCTCCCTTATTATATATGAAAAATTATTTACATACGCAATATACATTGGTGTATCTCCTGTAAGGCTTCTTGCATAAGGATTCGCACCTTTTCTTAGTAGTAGCGATACAATTTCTTTATTACCATTTTTACATGCCAAATGTAGTGCCGTTTGATAAACCATATCTTTCGCATTTACGTCTGCACCATATCTTATCAATTCCCTTGCTATATAATAAAACTCGTATCTACACGCTGAATGTAGCGCCGTTCCGTCACCTTTGTCCCTTATATTCACTTCTGCTCCACTCGATAATAACCGTTTTACCATTGTAATGTCTCCCAAGCAACAAGCAAGATGTAATGCCGTTTTCCCATAAAAATCTGGCTTATTTAAGTCTATTCCACTTTCTATGAACACATCTACAACTGAAAGATACCCTTTTCTAGTTGCCCAATGTAACACACTATCTTGGTCCCTTAATTGATCGTTAGCCCCTTTTCTTATTAATTCTTCCACCACTCCTTTTAACTCTCTTTCACATGCATAATATATTGGTGATACATCTGTTGCATCTAAAATATCTAAATTGGCACCTCTATCTATTAATATTAATGCTGTTTTCTCACATTCATTAGCACAAGCCCAGTGTAATGAGGTTAAATTTCCCTTATCCTTAGCATCTATGTCAGCACCCCTGTCCAATAAAAATTCCACTAACATATCCGATCCATTAGCACTTGCCCAATGTAATGCTGTTAATCCTCTATCATCTACCGCCTGCAAATCCACTTTTTTTTCATCAACTAAAAACTTTGCTATATCAATATTATTTTTTAAACAAGCATCCATCAATAAAGTCCGCCCTGTGTTATCCACTTCATTTACACTTAATCCCATATCCACTAGATAACGCACTACTCTTTCATTTCCTCCCAATACCGCATAATGAAGCAAACTAATATCATTTTTTAAACTGCTATCAGCTTTACTAATTAATATATTCATCAATTCTTCATTTCCCTTAAAGCATGCCCAATGTAGTGCTGTAATAGCTTCTACATCTCTTATATTTACATCTGCACCATTGTTTAACAAAAAATAGGCTATATCTGCACTATTGTTCTGACACGCCAAATGTAAAGGCGTCCTCATTTTGGTATTCTTTGCATTTACCCTAGCACCCTTTTCTATAAATAAAACAATATTCCCTACATTCCTGTTTTCTACCGCATAATGCAGCGGAGTATCCCCTTCCAAATCTCTCGCATTTAGGTTACACCCGTGTTCTATCAGTATTTTTGCTAGAGTATATCCATCTCTGTCTATATTATGTAATATCCCTTGTCCTATACTATTTTTTCTGTTAACGTCAGATCCTTCTTCAATCAGTATTTGGGCCAATATCCATGAATTTAGACCTATAACTACATTCCACATTAATTCTTCATTTTTAGCATCCATGTGTTTATGTACGTAGTTTCGAATTTCATCAGCATTACCTTTGACAACTTTATTTATTAAATGGGCATAATTAAATTTCATAATACTTCTCCTTTTCATTGTTATAGACTTTTAATATACTACCAATAGTTATCTATTTTGTCAACACTTATATATTTTTGTGAAAAAAAGTAATGAGTAAGGCTTTGGCATTTTAGGCGAAAGTTTCTAAATATATTTTAAAAAAACACCTGCCACATTAATTGGCCTAAATGCAAAGCTTGTGGTGTGATACATCTACGTTTTGTACTAAATTGTATAGAAAAAATCTATCTTTACTAAAAAAGATAGACTTTTATTTAACAAATTAGAAACACTTTGCTTTAGTTAGAGTTAGGGATCCCTTGCTCCATAACTTTAAGTTAGATACTTCTCTCCGACTCTATATACATCTCCCGCACCCATTGTTAATATTAAATCGTTTTCCTCTACATTCTTTTCTAAATAGTCTACTATTTCATCGAAACTCTTTATGTATACCGCATTTACATCATTTTCTCGTAATTTCTCAACCAACATGCTCGCATTTACTTCACCTGTATCCTTTTCCCTTGCTGCATATATATCCGTTACTATTACATTATCAGCATTGTAGAATGCCTCAGAAAATTTGTCCATCAATGCCTTAGTTCTAGTATAGGTATGTGGCTGAAACACACACCACTCTTTATTGATGTTTCCTCTTTTACTTGCCTCAAGCGTAGCCTTTATTTCGGATGGATGATGTGCATAGTCATCCACTACTTTAACACCATTCTTTTCTCCCTTATATTCAAATCTCCTATGCGCACCTCTAAAATCTCTTAACGCTTTTCTTACTGTGTCTTTGTCTATTCCCATTTCAAAAGAAACACAACACGCCGCCAATGCGTTTAGTATATTGTGCCTCCCTATCACCGAAAGATTAATTTCACAATATGGCTCATTATCCCTAAGCAAAGTAAAACTTCCACATCCTATAGCATCAAATTCTATGTCTACTGCCCTCCACTTTGCTTTCTCATTGTCAATTGAATAGGTTATCACGTTTTCACATAAAACGCCTCTTTCTAACACATCCCGCACATTTTCATCATCCAAATACCCTACTACATACCCATCTTTCGGCACAAGTGATATAAATTTATGAAACGTGTCTTTTATATCTTCTATCCCAGAAAAATAGTCTAAATGATCCTCTTCTATATTTAGCACCACAGCCATATACGGATAAAATTTCAAAAAACTTCCAACGTACTCACACGCCTCAGTGATAAAATATCTGTTTCCGCCAACTAACGTGTTCCCTCCTATTTTATCTAGCTCTCCTCCTATATGTATAGTCGGATCCAAATTCGCCTCTAGTGCTATAGAACTAATCATTGATGTAGTTGTTGTCTTACCATGCGTTCCCGAAACATTAATGCTATATTTGTACTCCTTCATTATGTAACCTAAAAATTCGGACCTCTCCATCATTGGTATACCTAAACCTAGCGCACCCTTATATTCAGGATTGTCGTGTCCTATTGCCGCCGTATACACAACCAAATCTGCTGACTTGACATTTTCTTGCGCATGACCTATGTAAATCTTAGCTCCTATTTTCTTTAATTTTTCTGTAATACTAGAACTTTTTGCGTCACTTCCCGTTACGATATGCCCTCGACTTAACATTATTCTTGCTAAACCACTCATGCTTATTCCACCTATACCGATGAAATGTATACTTCTTTTACCGTCTAACTCTATCATCTAACTAAATTGTCCTCCAATTCATTATTTTTTCTTTTTTGATCTATTCTCTACCGCAAAACTCTTTTCTATTGCCTCTATGTTATCTAACGCTTTTCCTGTTCCATTCGCAACACACGATACCGCATCTTCAGCCACTGTAACCTTTATACCCGTATGCTTCTCTAGCAATTTATCTAAACCATATATCAAACAACCTCCACCTGTCATAAGTATTCCATTATCGCTTATGTCCGCAGCCAATTCAGGTGGTGTTCTCTCTAACACTGAATGTACCTCTTCTACTATACTCATCACTGTCTCTTCCAACGCATCCATTAACTCTTCTGATGTCACTTTTATTATATTAGGTAATCCTGTTAAAAGATTTCTTCCTCTTATATCGCGCGATATGCTCTCTGGCCTTGGATACACTGTACCTATTTGTATCTTTAGCTCCTCTGCTGTTCTCTCTCCTATCATTATGTTATGTTTCTTTCTTATGTAACGTACTATCGCCTCATCAAACTTATCCCCTGCAACTTTTATTGATGAACTTACAACGTTGCCACCTAATGATATAACTGCAATATCTGTTGTGCCCCCTCCTATATCTACAACCATGCAACCACACGCTTTGGATATGTCAATTCCAGCACCTATCGCTGCAGAAATAGGCTCCTCTATTAAATATGTCTTCTTTGCCCCTGCTTGCATAGCTGCATCTACTACCGCTCTCTTTTCTACCTCTGTTACTCCACTTGGAACACATACCATTATTCTTGGCTTGAAAATTCTATTCTTGCAAACTTTCTTTATAAAGTACTTAAGCATCCTCTCTGTTACATAATAGTCTGATATAACACCATCCTTCAATGGCCGTATCGCCACTATGTTGCCAGGAGTCCTACCTAACATTCTTCTTGCTTCCTCTCCTACCGCAAGTACCTTATTCGTATTTTTATCTATAGCTACCACTGATGGTTCCCGTAATACAATTCCTTTTCCCTTTATATATACCAAAACAGTCGCCGTGCCAAGATCTATCCCTATATCTTGTCCAAATCTAAACAACCCTCATCTTCCTTTCCGTTATTGATTGCATACAACTTTGCCTAGGTATATATTATCATATTTTTTCAATATTGCAACATATTTTTTATTTTTATTTAACCTGTAAGTTTCGTATTCTTCCTATATTTTTCTCTTGTGGCAAATCCTCCCCTTATGTGCCTTTCAGATTTATTCTCCTCAAGCACAACCCGTGCCCTACTTGCTAATTGTGAATTTATTTGCTCTAATCGTTCAGTTACATCTTTATGAACAGTGCTTTTACTTATACCAAACTTTTTGGCTGCAAGTCTTACTGTGGCTTTTTTCTCAATAATATACATCGCCAATTCTATCGCTCTTTCTTCTATATATCTTTTCAAAAATTTTACCTCCCTTGGGACTTTATGTCAAAAATGTTTAGGGGTTAAGAATGTTCTGATTTTTATTCAAAACATTCTCTCCTAAAAACATCTACTCTTATGTTGTATACTTATTCATACATGACAACATATATTCTTATTTTTTTAATTTGATATAATTTTGAGGATTAACCAACTTTTCATTTTTCAATATTTCAAAATGTAAATGCACTTCATTATCGTTGCTACACCTAGATTTATCTCCCACAACACCTATGATGTCGCCTTGCTTTATTATCTGATTTGGCATAACTAAATTGTCATTAGCTAAATTTTTGTACACCGATGCTATTTTTTTTGAATGTCTTATTATAACAGTTGCTCCATTTTCACTGTCATTTTGTATATCCTCTACATAGCCATCCATCACCGCTTTCACTGGTGTACCCAGCCTAGATTTTATATCTAATCCTTTGTGAATTCTCCACTCATCCATTGCCTTAAAATAAACCAACTTATCCCCTGAAAATTCTCTTATTATATCTCCATTTACTGGAGTTATAAACGAATCACTACTTCCTAAAAATACTTCCGCTTGTTCTTCATCATTTTCTTCGATCGACAAAACTTCATCCTGTTTTATTTTTGATTCTTGTAGTTTTTCTTTTGATATAACTTCTTCTTTTTTATCCTGTGGCTTTTCTTTTGATGTAACTTCTTCTTCTTTTTTATCCTGTGGCTTTTCTTTTGATGTAACTTCTTCTTCTTTTTTATCTTGTGGCTTTTCTTTTGATGTGACTTCTTCTTCTTTTTTATCTTGTGGCTTTTCTTTTGATGTGACTTCTTCTTCTTTTTTATCCTGTAGCTTTTCTTTTGATATAGTCTCTTCCTCTTTTTGCGTTATAAATGATATAACTTCGTTTGTTACTTGTTGTTCTTTTTTGTTATCCTCTCTATTTGTTTCTGATTTTGTATCTTTTACTTCATCAGCTATAGTTTCATTATCTACCGAAAAAATCTTTTGCATATCACCTTCACCTATCAACGAATTAACACTTTTTTTCGCACTAAACAAAGATATAACTGATGCTAACGCTATTGACACTAACATAACCACATAAGTTGCATTTTTCCAAAACTTTTTTTGTTGCTTATTATCAATATTCTTTTTCACGTAAAATACACCTCCACTGCATATTTTTGCCTAAATAAATTTCAAATATACAGTAGAGGTATAAAAAATTATCTAAAACACACCGTTTTTGCTAAATAACAATGATAGTCTCCCTTATTAGCCATTGCTTTATATGCAGCCTGTGCCACACTCGAACTCTCAAATATACCAAATACCGATGGCCCACTCCCACTCATCATAGCACCCAATGCTCGATTTTTTATTAGTCTATCTTTTATGTCCGCAATAACAGGAAAATTCTTTTCTGTTACGCTTTCTAGCACATTTGCCATATTCTTTGCAATACCCAAAATATCTCTTTTAGATATTGCATCTATTAAAATTTCAAAATCAGGCCTTCTCTTAGGCTCATTATAATCGAATGACTCGTACACTTCCTTTGTTGATACGCCAAAACACGGCTTTATTATTATTAAATCCATGTCCACAATGTCTGGAAGAGGGATTAGCCTTTCCCCTATGCCCTGTGCTAGTGCTGTATTTCGCATTATGCAAAACGGAACATCGGCACCAAGCTCTTTTCCTAATGCTCGCAATTCTTTATCATTAAGCCCTAAATCGAATAACTTATTCATCCCAATTATCACTGCAGCTGCATCCGCACTGCCACCACCTAATCCCGCTGATATTGGAATACCCTTTTTTATCTCTATCTTAACTCCGCTCTTTATGTTATATCTCTTAATCATGTGCTCTGCTGCCTTATAAGCTATATTCTTATCACTACTTGAGACTATTTTGATGTCAGATACAACCTCAATTCCAGTATCTATTTTCTCAATGTAAACTTTGTCAGATAAATCTATAGTTTGCATAATCATTTTTACATCATTATATCCATCAACCCTCTTACCCAATAAATCTATTGCAAAATTTATCTTAGCATATGCAGTCAATTCAATCTCTTTCATAACAATCCTCCAAACAACTATTTTACCCCTATCACCTTATTCCATGTATTTCTTAGCGATGTTGACAAACCTTTTACTTGATATCGAATAAACGTTTTACCTTGTCTTGATATATATTTTTTTACCAATTTTTGTAATATCTCTCTACTTAAACTTTCTTCTTTTTTTGCTCCCTCATAGCAAACATTATAAAAATAACCTATATTATATCCATCTATAACCCACTCAAGTATATACTCGACTTCATCTTTAGTCTTCTCTTTCTCTTTTAATTGCTTGTCTAGATCATCAAATATATTATTCTCTAGATTAATAATTTGGGGGCTATCAGGATACTTTATTAAATACCACGCACATCTATCTATTGCATTTTTTTCACACCCTATACGATAAAGACCACCTATCGCGCCACAAACAAGCTTTTCATTATCTTCTTCTAGTATTATAGTCTTAATATAGTCATCTTTAGCCTGCTTAAAAAGCTTTAATTCCTCATTACAAATCCCTCTTCTAAAATAATCGGATCCAGAATTACAACCAGAATTTATTACATCTGTACATAACTTCTTTAAATTTTGAACATACACTCTATTATTTCCATCATCAGCGCAACCACGCATCAAGGCATCCGATCTTAACTTCTTTATTTCTAAACAATTAGGCTTACGCTTTAGCACCTCATTACTTACTCTTAAAACTTCCTTATATTCTTCCTCTCCACTTAAAAATTTAACATAACTTACTCCATATTCAAAATCTAAATCAGCTGCTTTTTTGAAAAAATCCTCTGCCTTATTTTTATCATTATTATACCAATGTGCAATCCCCAATCCGTAGTATGCCACTGTCTTTTTCTCGTCTGACTCTATAAATTTATTATACATGTCAAATGCCTCATCCAATGTCCCCTGTTCGCGCATTCTTTCTAGTATTTCCATCATAGTTACTATACATCTAGTCTCAGATGGTCTTTGTTCTAGTATATCATTACACTCACATAAAGCCTCCTTTAACTTTCCTCCTTTCATTAACATACTTACATAATGGATCCTAACATAGACATCATTTGGCATAATAGCACAAACCTCTCTTAGTTTATCTTCTTTCTGCTTCGAATACTCACTAAAATCTTCAGTCTCTAGATATTTTATCACATGTTTTGGATTTAAATTAGCTATAACTTTATTTAATCCTTCTGATTGCGAACTTACCTCTACTTCTTGGTATTCTTCAAGATATAATGCTATTCTCTCTTTTATTTGCCATGTTGCAACCGGAATATTTTTATATAATTCATCTTCTTCCTTTAATAATCTATCTTTCATTTTAATAAACTCTTCACTACTTGGAAAATTTTTTATCTCTTCATTGATTGCCGTTAACAATTTTACCAAACCTACATTACTAGATATTTCAAAAACTTCTCTATTCTCGTACAATGTTTGATTATCAACTTTCTTTAGCACTAAATCCACCTTATCCATTAAATCTTTTTCATTTGTAGAATCCTTTTCTTCCTCTCCAATGAAAATCTCAATACACGCCTTCCTTTTTTCTTCCACTGATACATCCTTATTGTTTTCACAATATTTTCTAAAATCTTTATTTTTTCTATATATGTCTATTTGTTTATCTACATACTGAAGTAAATCCCTCTTTTCCCTGTTTATCTTTGCTTTTTGGATATTCTTTGCAAATTTTGTATGTAAGTCCTTTTTACTAATCGGTCCCCTTGGCGTAAAATCTTTTGTATCCTTGTTAAACGCTATATGCCATGCAAGTAATATCGCAGCTTCATCGTTCTTATAAAAACAATTGCCTGTTTTTTGTTCACGCGAATTAAAACTACTATACCTTATATCAGGTATTTTTGAATTTATACTTTCATCTGAATTGTATTCTCCCTTATCTTCTAAAATGTCATAAACCCTATCTACCTCAATATTCAAACTACAATCTCTAACTCCACCTATACCTCGCATAATATACTTAATATTATCTTCTGACATTGTATACATTTCGTATGTTTTATATTTTCTACAGCCCCTACGTGGTACATATCCTTTATTTATCACAACAAAATCGTATTTATCATCAATTCTTTTATAAATTATACCAGCAAAAACGTGTCCTTTACCCCTTAACTGAACAATTATAAAACTATTTTTATCCCCTTTTTTTAGTGAACTTAAACTTTCTATAATTTCCTCACTTGACATATAATCTACCGATCTTTTCATGGAGTTTAAAAACTCAACATCATCTGTGTACTCTGACAGTATCATAAAAAAATTAGACCTAAATACCTCTAGTCCTTCTCTTCCCCCACATAAATAATTATATGAATAATTTATCACCTGATTTAACTGATTTTTTATTTGCTCTTCTGAAACAGTTGATAAACTTTTTTCAAACATTTTTCGTATCTCTCTTTTTAGCTCGGTTTTTACTCCAATGTCTTCCAGTGCTTTAAATTCTTCTTGTCTCATGTACATTACTGCTTCTGTATTCATTGCCATAAAATTCACCTTTCCCTCTCTCTACAACACACAAACTTTTTTTGGATAATACTATCACACAAGTATATACTTGTCAACTCTCCTAAGGCCCTTTAACTTTATTAAACCATTCCTACTTCTACGCCAAGAATTTTACGGCAAAAATTTGAGGTGGAGATGGGGGAGGATATCACTATTAAAAACAATCTTAGGTATTCTTCCATCAATACATCTTTTATTTGTTCTTGCACCTTTTTTAATTAAATATTTTATGATACTTTCATTTTTATTATCACATGCCACTATAAGTGGTGTAGTGTCTAACACTCCTTCATCTTCTCGCTCATCTGCACCATTATCAATCAATAATCTCTCAACACAAGTATTATTATTTTCCAATGCTTCCATCAATGGCATACTTGCCACAAAATATCCTTCCTTATTTAAGTTAGCGCCTCTCTCCACTAATAATTTCACTATATTAATATCATTTATTTTACTGGCTACAATCAGCGGAGTATAACATAGCTTACCACCATTTCTATTAACATCCGCACCCATTGAAAGAAGATATTCTACCAATTCCTCATTCTCCGCTTTGCACGCTACTATCAACGGCGTAATCCCTATCACATATCCCATTCTGTTTACGTTTGCACCCCTATCAAGTAACAACTCTATTGTTTGTGCTTGCCCACTTCTGCACGCAAAAAACAATGCTGTACCTCGACTTAAATATCCCAATTGATTTACGTTGGCTCCCATTGAAACTAACAATTTCACTGCATCTATGTTCCCCGATTTACACGCTGCTATCAATGGCGTATCAAACGCTATCCACTCTTCTTTATCTACCTCTCCTTGCGTATTAAGGGACGAAATGTTTAAATCTCCATCAAAGCACAAATCCGCTACTAGTGTACTACTTTGGCGCACCACTTGATTTATGTCAACCTTCTTCAACATTTTTTTTATTCCATTTATATCCCCCACCCTACACGCTTTAATAAAATCTACTCTTTCATTATATATTTTGTAAGACTTTTGTTTGAACTCTGTGAAATATTTTTCCAAATTGTCCTTCACTCCGTACAACCTCAATCAACCTCTACTTTCCTATATTATTCACTAAGCTTAGTGTTTTTCTCGAAACGTATAACTCACAGTCTGTATAGATATTAATCCCATCCAATTTTATCTTTTCTCCATTTACATATCCAATGTTTTTATTGTATGGCAACCTGAGTTGGTTATCTCCCTTTATGACAACCAACTCATTCTCTTCTTCTTCTAATTTGCAACCTTTTTTTAAAAATTCATCCTTTGCCCTAACAAAAAGTTCATCTGTTAAAGTGGCTAAATCAAATCCACACACCTTTTGTATATATGTACTTATATCTACATTATCATGCACACCATGTAGTACCTCACCTTTAGGATGATAACAACACATAAACACATCTTCCCCTGTATGCCCTTGTGTCGTCCAGGCAACACCAATTCGCTTACTAATTACTCTATTTATCCTGGTACCACGATTCATCCCTGTATCTTTCTTTATGTACTCTTCTTCTTGCCACGTCAAATCCTGTATACCCATCTCTTCTTCTAACACAAGTCTTAGATTAGACAAATCTTTGTTTAGTCGCTTCATCACTCTTTTTGTGCACGTTCTAACTTTATCCATAGTATTAGTAAGCATTTTTAAATTGTGATTCTTATAAGAATTACCAAGCGTATCTTCGCCTATGGATAGGCCTCCATTTCCGTGATCTGGACACACAATAACTACAGTATCCTCGCGTGATTTTGCAAAATCTAGAGCAACCCTTACTGCATCATCAAACGCCAATACTTCCTTTATCACTTCTGATGTATCATTATAATGCGATGCCCAATCTATTTTGCTACCCTCAACCATTAAGAAAAATCCTTTTTTATTCCTAGATAGCACATCTAAGGACTTTTTCGTCATCTCACTTAATGTAGGCATACTAGCATCGTCTATAGGTATCTCAACTGGTGCAAACGCACCCCATAATTTATCTGAAGTAGACGACAACATACTTTTTTTATCTGTCACAAAATGATATCCCATATCAACTATCTCATCTTTTAAAACACGGCCATCCCTTCTATTGTATTTTTCATCTCCACAAAAATACCATTGGCTACCTCCACCCAAAAAAACGTCTATACCAGAATAAACCTGTTGCTCACTAATTGTGTCCCTTTGCTTCCTATTGTTTACATGGCTACTAAAGCACGCGGGTGTAGCATCACTTAAATTACTAGTACAAACAATTCCCACCGACTTTCCTTGTCTATCGGCTGCCTCTGATAGCGTAGCTACTGGTCTTTTATACTTACAACCACTATCATCACATACAGGAATAACTCCCACACATCCTATATTCGTTTTGTTGCCTGTGCTAAATGCTGTTGCAGATGCAGATGAATCTGTTATAGTTCCATCTGTCCAGTGTGTCTTTACTAAACCCGTTACTATCTCATCCATAGCTAATCTATTACTAGGTGCAAACCACCTAGACAACGTTATATGGGATACGCTTGTACCATCTGGTATCATCAGTATCACATTTCTTATATCACTTACACTTACTACCCAAACATTCGCTATTAACACAAATAAAACTACTAAAACCAAACCATAACTTACTCTCCTGCTCTTCACTCTATATCTACCTCTCAAACTTACGTACTACTGGTCCAATCGTTCTAAATTAGCATACGCTGCCATCATTCTTTTCATTCCTGAATCCTCAAACATTATTTCAAGTTTGTAATCTTGCTCCTCTTTTTCAATCTTACTTATTATACCATTCCCAAACTTTTTATGAAATACATTATCACCTTCAGTAAAATTACAATCACTAGCATTTCTCGATACATCCATTGTATCTATATTCCCCATATATTTAGGTAAACTCGCCCTCTCTTTAGGCCTTTTACGTAAGGCACCTCTACTCATAGTATACTGTTCTTTAATTACCTCTGTTTCAGTAATCTCTTCTGGTATCTCACTAATAAACCTAGACACCTCATTATAGGCCGTATTACCAAACAACGTTCTTTTCCTTGAATTCATTAAATAAAGTTTTTCTTTGGCCCTAGTTATTCCAACATAACAAAGACGTCTCTCTTCCTCTATCGCTTCCTCTGAGCCTAAGCTTCTAGCTGCAGGGAAAACACCTTCTTCCATACCTGTTAAAAATACTGTATCATACTCAAGACCTTTCGCACTATGAAGCGTCATCAATATAACATTATCTTCATCCTCTTGTACATTATCTAGGTCCGATACCAATGCCACGCTCTCTAGAAAATCCTCCAGCGTTTCTATTTCACCCCTACTGTCATATTCTATGGCAACACTCAAAAACTCCTTCATATTTTCTACTCTAGACGTTACTTCTATTGAATTTTCCCACTCAGACTCCTTTAATATACCCGATTCCTCAAGCAATATCTCTATTAACTCTGATACTTTTTTCTCTTGTGATACTATTTTCATCTTACTTATAAAATCAACAAAATTGCAAATATTGCCGCTTGTCCTACTAAGCTCCGGTATCTGTGCTGCCATGGATGCTATAGCAAACATGCTACAGCCTTTACTCTTTGCAATATTTTCAATACGCTGAATACTACCCATACCAATTCCTCTTTTAGGAACATTGATAATTCTCTTTAGTGCATAGTCGTCGTTAGGGTTTTGTATTAATCTTAAATATGCAATCAAGTCTTTTATCTCTTTTCTCTCGTAAAACTTAAATCCACCAACTATCTTATATGGTATCTTATACTTCATAAGACTCTCTTCCAATACCCTCGACTGTGCATTTACTCTGTATAATACTGCAAAATCCAAATATTTTTTTTTGCCACTTTGAACACTCTCACGTATTTTTTTTGCCACATACACAGCCTCTTCATACTCAACCGACGTTTGCACCAGCGTAATTTTCTCTCCATCGTCACTTGCTGTACGCAACTGCTTACTTTTTCTGCCGTAATTATTCTTTATGACGCTGTTGGCAGCCTTAAGTATGTTTCCTTTTGATCTGTAATTTTGTTCTAGTTTTATTACTTTTGCTCCCTTAAAATCTTTTTCGAAGTCTAATATGTTTTGTATGTTCGCGCCTCTCCATCCGTATATAGACTGATCATCGTCACCTACAACGCACAAATTCCTATCTCTTCCGGCCAATAAATTAACTAATATGTATTGTGCTGTGTTTGTATCTTGGTACTCATCCACCATTATGTACCGGAATCTGTTCTGATAATACTCCAACACATCCGGATTATTTTGCAATATCCTAACTGTATAAAAAATTATATCATCAAAATCTAATACCCCATTTATCTTAAGCTTCTGCTGGTATAGCTCATATATTTGCGCAACCTTTTTCTTTCTAAAATCACTATAGTTCTCTTCCATATAGTCCTCAGGTGAATGTAAAACATCCTTTGCTCTACTTATCTCCGCCAAAACATCCTTTGGAGGAAAATTCTTTTCATTTATGTTTAACTCAACCAAGCATTCCTTCACAAATTCCTGTTGATCCTTGTAATCTAGTATAACAAAATTTTTTACAAAACCTAATCTTTCTATATACCTTCGCAAAATCTTCACACACGCAGCATGAAATGTACTTATCCACGCATCCGAGCCTAAATCTCCTATCAAGTTATTAACCCTGGTTCTCATCTCATTGGCAGCCTTATTTGTAAATGTAATCGCCAATATACTACTTGCGTATACTTTTTTATATTGCACAAGATACGCTATTCTATGAGTTAACACCCTCGTCTTCCCTGAACCTGCACCTGCTAATATCAGCACTGGTCCTTCCGTACACATAACCGCTTCTTTTTGTTCTTTATTTAATCCTTTCAATAAATTTTCCATTCCATTACTCCCCTTATATAACTTGTCCGTTTTGACATTATACCAAAAAAACGCCTATCAAGCAATAAGAGATAGACATATATAAATATGGCTATCTCTTATACCACATCTACTCTTCTGGCTCTAATATTCCATACCCGCCAGATTTTCTCCTATATACAACATTAACTTTATTGTTTTTAACATTAACAAATACGAAGAATGTGTGTCCAACCAAATTCAACTGCAATAATGCCTCTTCCACATCCATTGGCTTTAAGCTAAAGCTTTTGTTCTTTATTAACTTATACTCCTCTTCCTTTTCTTGTTGATCTTCACTAAACATCTTCTCGTACTTTAATGGATTATCATACATTTTCTTTGCTAATCTTGTTCTGTTTTTTCTTATTTGTCTTTCTAATATATCTGATGATCTATCTAGTGCAGCATACATATCAGTATTTTCTTCTTCTACCCTAAACACAATCCCTCTATATCTGATTGTCGTCTCTACTATCTTTCTATCTTTTTGAACAGAAAATGTTATATGCACTTCTGTTGATGGTTCAAAAAATCTTTCCACCTTGCCTATTTTGGATCTTGCATAGTCCTTTAACGCATCAGTTAACTCAATGTTTCTTCCGCTTATAATGTAATTCATGGTATAAGACCCCTTTCACTATTTTGTAAAGACAATCAATAATACTATCAAAATTATAATCCATGCATAATCATTATTAGATCCGCACGAACAACAACTTCTCTTTTCTTCCACAGTCCACACTTCCTAACCTAAAGTTTTATACTATCTTATTCTCATGACAGCACCATGGTTACTACTCTAGGAAAAATTTTTCTCTCAAGTGCCAACTGTATCCTACCTCACGTCAAATTGTACCACAAAAAAAAACAATTGTAAACCTTCCCCATACTATAACTCACATTAATTTTTCGTTGCTTTTTTTAATACAGTTGTAGTAGATAATAAACTATGATAAAATAGGATTTATAAGGGAGCGATAATTTTATGAAAGTAGCTATTGGCCAAGACAGTCATAGATTTGATTTTAGTGACTCTACAAAAAAATTGATATTAGGCGGAATAATAATACCTAATCATCCACCTTTATCTGGAAATAGCGATGCCGATGTTATACTACACTCGGTAACCAACGCTATATCTGGCATTACCTGTGTAAATATATTGGGTTCTATTGCAGATACTATGTGCAATAGTGGTGTAAAAGACAGTAGCGTTTATTTAGCAAAAGCTTTATCCTATATGGATCCACGCTATTATATATCCCACTTATCTATTTCTATTGAATGCAAAACTCCCAAGCTTTCGCCGTATATTGAAGATATACGAATTAATATCGCAAAATTATTGAATATACCTTCTTCTTGTGTCGGTATCACTGCAACTTCAGGGGAAGGATTAACCGATTTTGGACGTGGATTTGGGATTCAAGTTTTCTCTTGTATAACTGTGTGTTCTAAAGATATCTAGCCCATAAAATTAATTTTTTTTCGAAAAATGATTTTCTTAATGGCATCATATGATATAATTTAGATAATATTTTTTTAGGAGTTGATGCATGTTGAAGTTTACCAAAATGCAAGGTCTTGGCAATGATTACATTTACATAAATTGCCTTGATCACGAAATAGATAATCCTCATGACCTAGCAATAAAACTTAGCGACAGGCACTTTAGCATTGGTGCCGATGGCATTGTTTTGATAAAAAAGTCTAACGTTGCCGATTTTAGAATGCAAATGTTTAATGCAGATGGTTCAGAGGCCGAAATGTGTGGAAATGCCACTAGATGCATAGCGAGGTACGTTTTTGAAAAAGGCCTTACTAAAAAGACTACTATAACGCTAGAAACATTAGCTGGTATAATGCACTTAACACTAAATTTTTCTGGCAACACAATTGAATCTGTCACTGTTGACATGGGGGAACCTATACTTAAAAGTTCCTTAATACCAGTTAATTCTACATTAGAAAATTTTATAAATCAAAAAATTACCCTAGATGATGAACTGTTTAATATAACTTGCGTATCCATGGGAAATCCTCATACCGTGGTTTATGTAAATGATGTAAATACTTTCCCTGTTTCTTTAGTCGGAAGTAAAATTGAACACCATCCTCTATTCCCAAAACGAACCAACGTTGAATTTGTCCAAGTCGTAGACAAATCTACTCTTAAGATGCGTGTTTGGGAACGTGGCAGTGGAGAGACTCTCGCATGTGGCACTGGTGCATGTGCATCACTGGTTGCATCTGTATTAAACAATGTATCAGATAATATTGCTACCCTAAAACTACTAGGTGGCAATTTAACAATACAATGGGACCAATCATCAAATCACGTATATATGACTGGACCATGTGAATTTGTTTTTGAGGGTGAAATATAATTTAGGAAAGGATGTTTTTTTATGGCTTTTGTTAATGAAAATTATTTAAAATTACAGGGAAATTATTTGTTCGCAGAAATAAGTAGACGTGTTTCCGAATTTAAAAAAAATAATCCCAACTGTAATATAATATCTTTAGGTATAGGTGACGTAACTAAACCCCTTGTATCAACTGTAATAAAAAATCTTCATAAAGCTTGTGATGAAATGGCAAATTCTAGCACATTCAAGGGCTATAGCCCAGACCGAGGCTACTCATTCTTAATTGACGCAATAGCTAAAAATGATTATCAGAAAAGAGGAATTGACATATCCTGTGATGAAATATTTGTAAGCGATGGTGCAAAATCCGATACAGGAAATTTCCAGGAGCTCTTTAGCACAAAATCGACTATTGCCGTAACAGATCCTGTATATCCCGTTTATGTAGACAGTAATGTAATGGCTGGAAGAACTGGCATTTGTGATGAGTCTGGTAGGTTTTCTAGAATAACTTATCTACCATGCACTGCACAAAATAATTTTATACCAAGCCTTCCAACCAAACCTGTTGACTTGATCTATCTATGTTTGCCTAACAATCCAACTGGAACAACTTTAACTCATGACCAACTTAAGGTGTGGGTTGATTATGCAATCGAGAACAACTCAATTATATTGTTTGACGCGGCATATGAAGCATTTATTACAGAGGATAACATACCACACAGCATATACGAAATTGAAGGAGCTAAAAAATGTGCTATCGAATTCAAAAGCTTTTCCAAAACTGCAGGATTCACTGGTGTACGCTGTGCATATACCGTTGTGCCTCGGGATGTTTTTGCCTTAACCTCTCTTAATGAAAAAATATCCTTAAATTCGCTATGGGCAAGAAGGCAAGCTACTAAATTTAATGGTGTATCGTACATATCACAGATGGCTGCACTTGCTACGTACACAGAAGAAGGCCAAAAAGAAATACATAACGTTATATCTTATTATCTAAATAACGCAAAACTAATCCGCAATGCTTTGATAGAAAAAGGCTTTGCCGTTTATGGAGGAGTAAATTCACCTTATATTTGGCTTGCAACTCCTAACAATATGGATTCTTGGGATTTCTTTGACCTTTTGCTCAAAAAAATCAATGTGGTCGGAACACCTGGCGTTGGCTTTGGTCCTAGTGGTACTGGATACTTTAGATTAACATCATTTGCAAGTTTGGAAAATACTATAGAAGCTATAAAAAGATTTGATTCCTTATCTATTTAACACAAAGAGTAGTCAACATATTGTTATGTTGACTACTTTAATACGGATGAAACACAAAAACTACATCCTTTACTCTAACTCGTCTAAACTGTCCCCATTTTTTCTTCTCCCAATTTGAAATCTAAAGATTTCATAGGTCTTATCAGTGATATAAACTTCCTATAAACCATCTGTTGTTTATCCTCAAATTCTAAAAAAATCACATGCTCATCGAATTCACGCACTATACCTTTTATCTGCAATTCATCTGGCAGATAGATTGTAATTAAAACTTTAGTTTTTTTCATTTCCTCTAATACCTCATCCTGAAGAATATCTCCCTTCATCAACATCACCCATCCTTTTTATCAACATCTTCTAAGTTTTAGAATGAAATTATGTTTTCCATGTACCCAAGTATGTCTTCTATATCTTCACTAGCATCAACCATGTGTATATTCTCCACTCTCTTAAACCAAGTTATCTGTCTTTTTGCATACCGTCGCGACTCCATCTTTAACTTATCTATCGCCTCTTGATATGTACACTTTCCATCAAGCCATGCAAAAATTTCTTTATAACCTATTGCACAAGATGCAGTCCTCGTGTTCTTATACCCCAACCTTACTATGTTTTTTACTTCTTCTATAAGACCACTCTCTATCATTATATCGACCCTTTTATTTATTCTTTCATATAATTTTTCTCTATCCATAGTAAGTCCAAATACTACATACTGGTACTCAGGCGGATTTATTCTAGACATTCGCGACTGCTGGGTTATAGTACTTCCCGTAAATTTATATACTTCCAGCGCTCTTATTATTCTCTTTAAATCATTCTCGTGTAATTTTTCATAACTTTCTCTATCTATATCCTTTAATTTGTCGTGCAAATATTTATTCCCATGAAGTTTAGCCTCTTTCTCAAGCTTTCTTCTATATTCCCAATCACATACTGTATCTTTAAAACTTAAATTATATATCAACGCATTAGCGTAAAGCCCCGTTCCACCAACAACTATAGGCATCTTACCTCTTTTTAATATATCCTCTATACACCTCTTAGCCATATCCTTATATTTTGCCACACTAAATTCTTCGCTCGGCAAAACAATATCTATCATGTGATGTTTTATCCCATTCATCTCTTGAATCATTGGCTTTGCCGTTCCAATATCCATATACTTGTATATCTGCATAGAATCACATGATACTATCTCACCATCTAATTTTTTTGCCAACTCTATTGATAATTTCGTTTTTCCTGATGCTGTGGGCCCCACTATCACTATAACTTTTTTCACATAATCACTCCATACTTAATTCTTCCCATGTATAACTCTAGCACATATTCCTCTCCATTGCAAGCACAAAAAATAGTCCCCAATAAGGCCAAAGCCTCACTACGGGCTATTATTATATTATGTACTAGATGTGCTATAGTCACAATAAGTACGAGTACCATCGCCATTAGTTATCTTTCATATACCAGATTCATTATCGCTTACAGTGATACTATATGTGCTGTTGTTATGTGTTATATTGATAATTTCAGGTGGCTTATTATCAAGTATCATATCACTGATAGTTTTTGTGGTTATATTGCCTGAAGCATCGTACACATCTATTAATGTTTGTGGTTGATTGGTTAATATGTTTGTGGTTATACTAGATCCAGATAGCAATTTTATATCTCCAGATGATGTAACAATTTGGCCTAAATTTATATCATCAATTGCAGTAAATTTAAATATCGTATTAGCGGTATTTCTGTAAATATTATTTACTGTAGGTACAGTTGTATCAGGTGGAGTATTTAATACCGATAGAGTTATCATTTTAGGTTTCGCGTAGTTGGTTTTATATGGACCTCGTTCTATTTCGTTGTAGATAATTAGTGTGTAGTCATCATCCTCTAAATCTGGTATTTGAATATTTATCGATCCATTGCCTTCGGTATCGACTGCTTTTAATCTAGCATAGTATAGTGGTGTTGCAGTGCACAGGCTAGTGTTATTATCAGTGCTGTTATAGGCACCAGATTTAATTATGGCAGATATATAGCCTGTAACATTTTCGGTATCATATGTATTTTTTGCTCCACTATATGATATAGTTATTTTATCGCCTGAACATACGTTCACAGTGGAATTTGCGCTAGGACTTGCTAGATCAAATTCCATTGTATCATCGACTATAGTAAGTTTTGCCCCTTCCCGAACACCGTCGCTCTGTTGCGGCTCTTCCCTCTTTTTTGCTTATCATTTTATATCCCATCCTCCCATTCATTATAAACTTTATATCGATTACATCATTTTTCCATTAGCTTAAAATATCTCTCAATCCAGCGAAAAGCTACTTTAGTATATCTTCTTATAATCTACACTATCCTTTTAAACATTTTTTCCACATCTCTTTTAGTCATCCTTATTGCAGTAGGTCTACCATGTGGGCACGTAAACGGATTATCCAATGCATCTAACTGTCTTAGTAACTCCTTTATTTCTTTATCATCCATCCTCTTATGAGCTTTTATTGCGCTCTTACATGCAATATCATACAACGTTTCATCAACATCATAATCCTCTCTATTTTTAAATATCAGCCGATCTACAACATCTAAAAAATATTGCCTCATATTCTCTTCATCACTAAATGCCGGTACTCCTCTTATTATTATAGTATCATTACCAAATTCATCTACCTCAAAACCCAATCTCTCTATTTTATCTTTATTCTCCAAAATCATCTTCACCTCTGTCGCTTGCATATCAACTACAACCGGCGTTAAAAGATGCTGTACCATGTTCTCGTTATTTTTATACCTTTCGCGCAATTTTTCAAACATAACCCTCTCATGTGCTGCATGCTGATCTATCATATAAAACTCATCGCCCTTTTGCAATAATATATATGTCCTAAATAATTGCCCTATTACAACACAATCTACTAAAATATTATTTGATTTTTCTCCAATCGTACTTACGTCATTTGTTTCTTCAATCGAGCCTTCCGTTAATACATCTTTAACGGTTATATCTTTGGAGTCACATTCGGGTGATATATCAGATTTCTCATCTTGTGATATTCCAACTTCTAAGTGTTTATTCAATATATCTGTTTTTGTATTTTGGGACATGTGTTCATGTATTGTGTTCCATGCCACATCACAAAATAATTTACCCTGATCTTTTCCCTCTGGCAAATTCCTTATATCATTTAGGGCACGTACAGTATTATTTTTATCAGTTTTATTACTATCGCCTAAAATATCCTCCTTCTCCATCATCATTCTATTTTTCTTTATTCTCGCATTTATCATATCATCTATATTTTTCTCATCCGGATCAACTTTAGTATTCGTCCTAGCAAAACTTTGCTGTATAAATGTACTCTGAACGTATTTGGGCTTATCGCTACTCTGGGCTAGCCTTTCAGGTACTACCGCATCCCTATATTCTCCTTTATCCATTAACACAGATGAAACTGCTCTATGAACACATCTGAATACGTCTTGTTCATTAGAAAATCGTACCTCCATTTTTGCTGGATGCACATTAACGTCCACTAATGCAGTATCTATTTCAATCTTTAAAACATAAAAAGGATACTTGCCCTTCATTAGATAAGTAGCATAAGCTTCCTCCACTGCTTTTGAAACAAGCTTACTCTTTATATATCTATTGTTTAAGTACAAAGACTGCCAACTCCTAGTACCCCTTGCAATATTAGGCTTACCAATAAATCCACTAACTCTTACATTATTATAACTATATTCAACAGGTAAAACATTTTGCGCAACATCTTTCCCATAAATACTAAATATGACGCTTTTTAAATCTCCATTCCCTGGAGTATGTAGCACAATTTTCCCTTTACTAATAAACTTAAAAGATATATCCTCACGTTGCAGAGCCATTCTATTTATTATATCAGAAATATAGTTTGCCTCTGTCGTATCTTTTTTTAAAAATTTATACCTAGCTGGCGTATTATAAAATAGATCTCTTACCACAAACGTAGTTCCCGCTGGACATCCTACTGGTCTTGTTTCTATCAAGGTCCCACCTTCAACAATCACATTCATACCACGTTCATTCGTCTTCTCTCTTGTTGTCAACTCAACTTTAGATACCGATGATATACTAGCAAGTGCTTCTCCTCTAAATCCTAACGTTGCAATACTATTTAGATCTTTCGCACTACGTATCTTACTAGTTGAGTGTCGCTCAAATGCTATCTCAACATCATCAACCGCTATTCCTTTTCCATTGTCCGTTATCTTTATCTTAGATATACCTCCATTAGCTATTTCAACGCTTACGCTCGTAGCCCCTGCATCTATAGAATTTTCTATCATCTCTTTCACAACAGATGCAGGTCTTTCCACCACTTCTCCAGCTGCGATTTTATTCGCAGTTATTTCATCTAGTATAACTATATTTCCCATACAATTATCCCTCATTTACTTTCTGTTGTAGTTTATATAATAAGTTTAATGCATCTAGCGGTGTTAATGTAGTAACATCCATCGTCTTTATTTCCCCTACAATTTCCCTATCCAACTTCGTCTCGCTACTATTGTTCATAGAAAACATATCTATTTGTCCATCTATCACTGGTATCTTGAGTTTCTTTTGTATTCTCTTCATCTCTTCTTTTTCTAAATTCTTTAATATATCTTGTGCTCTATTTATTATGCAATCCGGCACTCCCGACAACTTCGCAACATATACCCCATAACTTTCATCTGCGCCTCCTCGAACAATCTTTCGCAAAAACACTATATCATCGCCATTTTTCTCAACTGATATACAATAATTTTTCACACCATTTATCTTATCTTCTAATTCTGTCAACTCATGATAATGTGTTGCGAACAATGTTCTTGCTCCAATTTTCGATTTGTCAGCTATATGCTCTACCACTGCCCAAGCTATACTAAGCCCATCATATGTACTGGTACCTCTACCAATTTCATCTAAAATAATAAGACTATGTCTTGTAGCATTCTTTACTATGTCAGCAACTTCATGCATCTCGACCATAAATGTACTCTGTCCTAACGCCAAATTATCCGATGCACCTACTCTAGTAAAGATTTTATCCGCTATACCTATATTAGCTTCACTTGCACTTACAAAACTACCCATCTGTGCCATTAACACAATCAGTGCAACTTGTCTCATGTATGTAGACTTCCCCGCCATATTAGGACCTGTTATTATCGCAAGTCTACTGTCTTCTGTATCTAAGTATGTGTCGTTAGGTACAAAACTATTATCATCCATAACTTTTTCAACAACTGGATGTCGCCCTTCCTTTATCTTTAATACACCATCATCAGAAATATTTGGCTTAACATAATTCATCCTCTCCGCAACTTCTGCTAATGCACACAACACATCAAGCGTTGCCACATTATCCGCAACTTTTTTCATGCGCATAACACTACTGGCTATATTCTCTTTTACTTTTACAAATAAATCGTACTCTAACACAATAACCTTATCTTGTGCACCTAATATCATATTCTCTATTCGCTTTAGGTCGTTTGTTATATATCTCTCACAATTTGCTAATGTTTGCTTTCTTATGTACGTATCAGGTACCATATTATAGTATGACCTAGTAACCTCTATATAGTAACCAAATACCTTATTAAAGCCCACCTTCAAATTCTTTATCCCTGTTCGTTCTTTCTCTCGGGCTTCAAACTCAGCTATCCACTGTTTTCCTTCTTTTGTCGCTTTTCTTAACTCATCCACACGTCTATCATACCCACTTTTTATTATACCACCTTCTTTTATAGTAATAGGCGGATCCTCAACTATTGCACTTTCTATTATGTCTACTACATCAGTCAATGTATCTATACCGCTGTTAATATCGCGCAAAAGATTACAATCTAATTTTTCTAGCTGTTCTTTTATAAATGGCAAATTTTTTAATGACATCTTAAGTGATATAAGATCCCTGCAATTAACATTACCTATTGCTAATTTTGTGGCTAATCTTTCTATATCATATACCTTCTGTAAACTTTCCATAATCTCATTTCTGATTATAAAATTATCTTTCAAATTGCCAACTGCATCCAGTCTTTTGCTTATTCGCATAATATCGACAAGTGGTCTTTCTATCCATTTTCTCAATTTACGCGCCCCCATAGATGTCTGCGTCCTATCTAGCGTCCATATAAGAGATCCTCTCTTTCCTCCATCTCTTATTGTTTCCGTAAGCTCCAGATTTTTTCTTGCCGCACAATCCAATACAAGATAATGGTCTCTAGTATACCACTTTGCTACATCTATATGTGGCAATGTAATCTTTTGAGTCCCAGACAAATAACTAACCAAGGCCGCAACTGCTACCTCTGATACATGATTTTCTTTTACTTTGTCGTCTATTGTAATGTCTCTTATTACATTTAGATCAACCTTCTCTTCATCAATATACGATATAAAACTATTAAGCATTTTGCTTAATCTTTTGTAGACCTCTTCATCTTTTTCTTCTAGAAAAATTATAATCTCAGAAGGATTCACTTTATCTACTTCATCTACTAATCTTGATTCCACATTCTCGCCATCAATCATAGTAGCCAAAAACTCCCCAGTCGAAACATCAACATAGGCTAACCCAAACGATCTCTTATCTTTTTTTATCGCCATCAAATAATTGTTTTTCTTGTCATCCAACATTTCTGTCTCTATAACTGTTCCAGGAGTAATTACCCGTATTACTTCCCTTCTTACTAATCCTTTAGCTTCTGCCACATCCTCCATTTGTTCACAAATGGCAACCTTATACCCTTTACTTATCAATTTTGCAATATAACCCGCACTAGCATGGATCGGCACACCACACATCGGCGCTCTTACATCTTTACCACACGGTCTACCTGTTAGTGTTAGTTCTAACTCTCTTGATGCTAACTCTGCATCATCGTAGAACATCTCATAAAAGTCCCCTAATCTGAAGAACAATATAGAGTCTCTATACTTTTCTTTAAATTCCATGTACTGTTGCATCATAGGTGTTAAATTGCACATTTTTCTCTCTCCATATCTTCATCATTTGCACTTGCCACATGTAGAACAACCTCCATGTGAACACGAAGTCTCTCCCGTAATTTCATGAGTTATGATATCATTCACATTCTTCATCAAGTTCTCAAACGCTTTTTTCCCATCCAAAAAATTTTTGGTTATATCATAATCATTAAGCTGTTTCTGTTTTTCTTTAAGCTTATCCCTTAATTTTTCTAAAGTCTCTTTTTCGTCACCCTGCCTTAAGCTTTTCACAAATTCAGCCTGTACACTGTTATACTCATCCAAAAGCTTTTTCGCCTTTTCATCTTGATTAGCTACTACCTCACTTCGCTGTAACTTACTTAATTCTTCACTTTCTGCGATCAACATACCCAATTCCTTCGCCTTCAACAATATCTCCATATCGTACACTCCCTTTCTCCATTAATGCAGTATATCATATTTTAAAAGTCTATGTAAAGATACACCAAACTTGTTTCTTACTATTTTTATAAAAATTTCCTTCAATATCTCTTTGATTTTCTTGTTTTTTCTTTCTTTTTGACATACGCTATATGCTTTATCTTTGTTACACATCCACTTTGATTTAGCGCCTTTAGGTGCCTTACTATACTATTTAGCTGTTCCTTTGTAAAACGCCTAACCTTAACTCCCCTTATGGTGGGAATAAGTTTATTTAATAGAATAACAATACTATTAGTCTTAACATTTAGTCTGCACTCATTGGAAAACACCACTATGGGAATAACAAACTCTTCTTTTATACTAAGATTATTAACTATTGCGTTCACATGCCCCTTATTTTGTATCACTGGATTTTTAAAATAATATTTTGCTCCATGCACACTTTTTATCCACTCTTGCTTGTTACCCACTCCAATTATTGTTCCCTTATAGTTTTTTGTCTCAATAACAAAAATCCCATACACAGATACCACTATGTGATCTATTTGTGTTGTGCCTTTTTTAGTTTTTAGCATAATATTGTTTAGAACTTTATATTCCTTAAACGGCAAAGCCATTAATTTAAATCTTACTACTATTTCTCCAATCATTCCTCTAATAAAAGGAGACACTATCTTATACACAGCCATCAATAAAAACGAAACCACTATATATTCTAACTTTTCCATCACATTCTTCTTTCTTTTAAAAATTCTTACTTTGATTTTATCATATTTTTATGAAGATGTGAACCCTTTTCTCTTAACTCCGTTATCAAGCACTTACTTGGAACATATTCTTCCCCTTTATTAAACTTTTAAAAAATAGTTATTGCATACTTGTTATTTTTATGATAGAATGTTTCCTGGTTGTTGATACATCATTGTTTTAGAATATTGATGGCAACGTAAGATACCTATAAGTTTATTATATACTTTATTTAAGTTATATTGTGAAAGGGGTGAGAAATTATGAAGGAAGCTATTCATCCAAAATTTTATGATTCATCAATTAGATGTTCCTGTGGAGAGACTTTCGCTACAAAATCAACCAAAGAAGGAGAAATATTAGTTGAAATATGTTCGAAATGCCATCCTTTCTTTACAGGTAAACAGAAGTTTGTTGTTAATGATGGTAGGGCTGCTCGGTTTAAGAAAAGATGTGCGGCAGCGGCAAAATAAAAGTAAATTGTATTGCACTGCGAGTCTTAATTTTCAATTCTTGGATATTTGACTCGCTATTGTGGTGTATAACATTTGTTAGAGCAAATTTTTACTACTAGAGATGTCTTTTAGTTTTGTGGATTTTTTCGTGGTAGAATTGTTTGACTTGTTATTTAGAAAGGGTTTTTTTAGTATGAGTAATAAATTAAGCATAGAAACTTGCATGATCAAAGGTTATAGATTACTTAAGGAGCATAACATAGAAAATTCTAAAAATGAATGTCTTCTCATACTGCAACATATCTTACAAAAAAATAGCGCTTTTTTATATGCCAATCCTAAGTACAGTTTAAGCAATGAACAATATTCTTACTTCATGCATTGCATTGAAGAAAGATGTCATTTTAAGCCTCTACAATACATATTAGGCAGTCAGGAGTTTATGGGACTTGATTTTGCTGTTACACCAGACGTACTAATTCCTAGGCAGGATACAGAAATATTAGTTGAAAGTATTTTAAATCATTTACCTCATAAAGAAAATATATCTGTATTAGATATAGGAACTGGTTCTGGATGTATTTGTATAAGCATTGCTCATTTTGCAAAAAATACTAAGGTTCTCGCATTAGATGTATCTGATGCTGCTTTAAATGTTGCTTATTCTAATGCCGAACACAATAATGTGCTAGATAAAGTTTTTTTTCTAAAAAGTAATTTGTTTGAACAAGTCAAAATTTTAAATTTAGATTCAAAAGACTTTTTTGGTAGGAATATACCTAATATTCGAAGCATCATATACGATAAGTTTGATATTATCGTGTCCAATCCTCCATACATATCATCTAATGATATGCTAAGTCTACACACAAGTGTATCTAATTTTGAACCTCATCTTGCTTTATTTGGCGGTGTCGACGGATTAGACTTCTACAGAAAAATTACTTCATCAGCAAAAGATTTTTTATGTGATGGTGGCTTACTTGCGTTCGAGGTAGGATACAATCAGTCTGATGATGTTTACAAAATACTAAAAACACACTCATTTAAAAATCTTAGTATATTACCTGACTTAAATCATATCAACAGAGTTGTGCTTGGTTTTAAAAAAAATCTCCTATAAAATTATTCGAAAAAAAAGGATTTTGGAATATTTATGTAGAACTATATAGACATGAGATACTCTAGTTTGTTATTTTAAAAGGAGGGATATTTTATGGCTAATAAAAAAGATTTTAATGCCTTTGACGATAGCTCATGGGCTAATTTAGAAAAAGAATTAAATGCTGAGGAAAATAAAAACCATCAATTACAAGAAAAAAGCAAAAATTCAAATAAGGATATTGAATCAACAACAGACTGGGCAAACAGTGTTTTTGACAATGATTTTTGGTCAGAACAAAAACCTAAAGCGAAAAAAAATCTAGATTCTGCTGAAATGAAACCTAAAACCAATATAAAAAATGACCCATATATTAAACACATTAGAAATCTTAAAAAGAACATGGCTGCTGATGCAGATGCTCGTAAACTTCAATCAATAAGATTAAGAGAATTACTCTCTACTAAAGAAAATGCTATTGATACTATTCGGTATGATAGAGCTTTATTATCTACTGTAGAATTTACTTACAATAATATTGATGATATAGATTCTCTTAACCATACAGAACTAAAAAATCTGCATGCATTGTGCCAGGAATTTGGTTTCAAAATTAAACCTGAGGTGTACTCTAAAACAATAGACTCTGTACTTAACACACCGCCTTTTGAAAATTTTGTAGACGCTAATTCTAAGACAAATTCAATCCAAAATATAATTCAAAATGTTGAAAACACAAAAGATGTACTTGAATCAAACAAGATAATTAGCAGAAGTGAATCTTTTGACGATGATGCTACATTGTTTTATCCTGATAGTACAGAACCTCTTATTGAGTCAGTAAAAGTTAAAAAGATTCCTAAGAAGACTTTTTCATTTAAAACATCTTTTGAGAAATTAAAAAATATGAAACTTAAAAAAATCTCGTTTACTAAACTTTATAAAGGTTTTAACAAGGTAAAAAATAAGTATTTCTCAAAAAATATCTTTAAAAAGAAAACTAATCAAAAAAATAAAACAAAAGGTCCTTATATACAACTTTAATTTGGGATAAAACCGAATGGAAAGGGAAATTTAGTAGTTTCCCCTCCCTGTCACACCACCGCTTAATATGCGGTGGTTTTTTAATTTTCATATTACCAAAAATAAGGCATTTGGAACTTGTATTAAGAAAGATCCACACATATCCAACTGATATCCACTACACTTTTTGCCTCATGTTCTACAAATTACATTAATCTATAGAACAACCACTTATATATGCTATGATTGTTTTTATAACTTGTCCTTGTCCCCTTATTCCTGCCATAACCCAAATTGTGACATCCTCCCCTACTTACAACTCAAATTTTTTTCATAAAATTCTCGTTGTAGAGGTAGGGGCTTCCTTTTGCACTAATCATGCAAACAGGTAGGTTTCTTCGATAGCACCAATGTGCTAAGGCAGTACGATGCTTATCCCGCAAGCCCTGCGGTTTTTGTTGCTTTTATACTAAGGCATTTACTACTCTCATGCCTTCGTTTCTTATATTTATTGCAGCATTAGTATCTCTATCATGATACTTACCACAATCTGGACAAATCCAAGATCTAATTCCAAAATTTCG
>JAGCXC010000009.1 GCA_017961515.1 Clostridiales bacterium
ACTGAAAATCCTCGTGTCGGCGGTTCGATCCCGCCCTGAGCCACCATTTAAGAAAAAACATACGGAGGAATACCCAAGTCTGGCTGAAGGGATCGGTCTTGAAAACCGACAGGGTGTAACAGCCGCGGGGGTTCGAATCCCTCTTCCTCCGCCATTTGAAGAAATCGGTTTAATACTAAAGTATTAAGCCTTTTTTCTTTCTTAGTAAAAAACTAGTAAAAATTATTTAATTTTTTTAATACAAGTGGTATAATAGGTTATTAAAAGCAGGGACAAAAAAATGAAAAACTTAGGGGTATTAGTAAAAGGAATAATAATCGGCTTTATAAGTATTGCTATCCCAGGATTAAGTGCGAGTACAATCGCTATTATCCTAGGCATCTATTACACTATGATAGATTCAATAGCCTCAATTCTTAAAAGTTTTAAGAAAAGTATTATATTTTTAATCTTTTTAGTATTAGGATATTCTATTGGTAGTTTAGGTGGAGCTTTTGTTATTTCAAGTGTTTATAAGGTTTATCCACTTCCATTATTATTATGTATCATTGGTATTATCATTGGTTCATTACCAAAAATGATAAGAGATGTCTTACCATATAAAAAGAAGATATCTAATTGGATGATTTCTATATTAGTAATGGTAGCACTATTTGCATTTTCTTTTGTAGTCAGACAAGGGAAATTAGTCGATTTTTCTGATATGCAAATATATGATTATATCATCCTTGCTGTTGTTGGTTTTGTTACCTCGGTTACATTGGTTGTGCCTGGTGTTGATTTTGCGGTTGTATTAATAGCGTTTGGATATTATTATGCGATTGTTAATGCGATATCAGAAATGATGGTATTAAAGAATCTATTACTTAACGCTAGCGTTTTATTAACATATCTAATTAGTTATGGTCTTGGTGCTTTTTGTTGCTCAAAGATAATTAAAAGATTGATAATGAAACACGAAGAGAGAATGATGTTTGTGAATCTAGGTTTTGTGATGATATCACCTTTTATTGTTATCAAGTCAGCAATAATCGATAATGAGACACAAATCAACATCACATCTGTAACATTATTAATTGGAATATTACTTGCAGTCGCTGGTTTTATTGCGATGATTGTCTTTAATCATTTCGCAAGTCCCACAAATAAAGATAGAGCTCATCAGACAAGACATATGTTTAGATTCTATTTTATGATTTTGTCTCAACCAATTAAAGCTGTTAAGATCTATACAACAATGCGAAAAATGGTAAAGAAGAGAGACTCAATACCATTTGAAGAAAGATACAAGTATTGTATGAAAGTAATTGATGTTGTGAATAAAGGTGGAAGAACTAGACCGGTGTTTGTTGGAGAGGAAAATATACCTGATGAAACAACAATGTTTGTATCTAATCACCAAGGTAGATATGATGGAATTGGTATATATACAAAGCTAAAAGACAAACCAACATCGTTCTTAGCACTTCGCTCAACAATGAATGCACCGATGTATTATGAATTCTTTAAACTGTTAGAGAGTGTATATGTTGATGAAAATGATGTTAGAAGTCATGTATATGCAATAAATAAAATGACAGAGATGTTGAAAGAAGGAAGAAACTTCATTGTATTCGTAGAAGGCGGATATACAGATAACAGAAACGAACTACAAGAATTCAAAACTGGCGCTTTAAAATCAGCATTTGATGCTAAAATAACTATTACACCAATAGTCTTATATGATTCATGGAAGGTATATGGAGTATCTTCTATTAAACTAATAGAACCAGAAGTGCATTTTTTAAAACCTTTAAAATATGATGATTATA
>JAGCXC010000010.1 GCA_017961515.1 Clostridiales bacterium
ACCGAAGGATGCAGGTGAACGCACAGTCTGGGAGCATTTTTATGACGTTAGGACCAGATGGATGAACTACAAACTCTAGTATTCTATTGGGTGACAGGTTTTTCACACAAGCCTCGACCCTTTAGGGTCGGGGTAATTGACTTTCAAAGTGAAGAACTAGTATTTACTATGTTTTTTACCAAGATGCCGTGAGATGCTCCCACTACTCGTAAAAGTAGGAGCATCTCTAGCTCATAGCACTAACCTGCTAAGATTGAACGAGACTTATCCCATGAGCCTCACGGTTTTGTTAATATTTTATCGCATTAGCAAAAAATTCAAGGCATAATATGGTGAATATCATCACATCACCTATGGAGGTAAGTGTATTTTTGCCAAATATCAGATAAATATTCTTAGCAACTTTGTGTATTATCATAAGAATCTGATTTCTTTATCTTTCCTGTCCCTTTACAATTAGGACACACACTCAGCAAAACTGAAGATAATTTTTTCCGTATCTTTTTTCTTGTCATTTCAAGAAGTCCAAGCCCTGTCATTCCTACAACGATAGTTTTTGTTCTATCTTTTTTTAGTTCTTCTTTCATTGCATCAATAAGCATATTTTGGTGTTTATCTTCTTTCATATCAATAAAATCTACTATGACTATTCCTCCAATGTCTCGAACTCTTAATTGTATTGCTATCTCTTTTACAGCCTCTAAATTTGTCTTTAATATTGTGTCTTCTAAATCATTTTTTCCTATAAATTTTCCAGTATTTACATCAATAACCGTAAGTGCCTCTGTTTCCTCTATTATAAGGTAACCTCCACATTTTAACCAAACCTTTTTATTTAAAGCTTGATTTATATAATAATCTATATCATATTTTTTGAATAAGTCCACACAATTATAGTGAACTTTATGTTTCAAAGATGGTGCTGTAAATTCTAAAAATTCTAATATACTTTCATAACCTTCTTTATTATTTATAGTAAGTTTATCAATACTTAATGAAAAACAATCTCTAACTGTCTTTAATATAGCACTCATGTCCTTATAAATACACCTTGGGACATTACCTTTTTTAGATTTTTTTAATATGTCACTCCATAAATTAGTCAAAAACTTCACATCATCTGAAAAATTATGTGTATCTTCGATGCTAGCGATAGTACGAATTATAAGTCCCATATTATCTGGCTTTACTTTTAATACTTCCTCTCTTAACTTTTCTTTTATCTCTTCATCCTCAATACGTCTTGATATACCAATATAATCGCCTGTTGGTAATAATATTAAATACCTTCCTGGTAATGTTAAATGTGTTGTCACTCTAGCTCCTTTTGTCCCAATTTCTTCCTTTATTACCTGTACAACTATTTCCTGCCCAGCTTTTAATATATTTGATATCTTAAACTCACCTTTTGGATTTTTTATATACTCATCCTCACAAACTGCATCCCTTACATATAAAAATGCATTTTTGGATAACCCAATATCTACAAAAGCTGCTTGCATGCCTGGTAAAACTCTACTTACCTTTCCAACATAAATATTTCCAACTGTCTTTGATATGTTTTCATTTTCTATGTATACTTCAACTAATCTGCCATCTTCTAATATAGCAACCCTTGTCTCATCACTATTAACATCAATAAATATCTCTTTTGACATAAAAAATCCCCCTACTTTGCCGTTTACACTATTCCTTATCTCATGTCAAAATTATATAATTTAATATTGTCCAATTCAAGTATAACTTTTTTATAAGATTAAAATAATTTCATTCCATCTGACTAATATAACTCAGTCGGAGATGTCCCCCGCCTCTAAGCTTGAAAAAGCGTAGGCGGTGGGTACATATTTACAATTCAGTGGGAGTTCAAGCTCCGACTGAATTATAACGCTCCGCGTGGATGCACACGGATTTGAATGGTA
>JAGCXC010000011.1 GCA_017961515.1 Clostridiales bacterium
ATAAGTCTGAATTTATAGATAAACTAAACCAAAACATAAATGTATATGATAGATTTATATGTATAACTCGTCCAACTCGTTTTGGCAAGAGCCTAAACGCAATAATGCTTGCAAGTTATTATACTAAAAATTTGGATTCTAAGAATGTATTTGATAATCTAAATATTGCTAAATGTGAGTCTTATGAAAAGCATCTTAACAAGCACAATGTAATATATATGTCTTTTAATACTGGTTCGAATGTTTTTGAATCTTATAAAGAATATAAAAATTATTTCATAGATAGATTAACTTCTGATATTAAAGAATATTGTCCTGATGTCAGGCCAGGCGATTTGTTACATGAGATGTTAGATTTTGCATACAAAAAAACAGGTCAAGGCTTTATCTTCATTATTGATGAATGGGATTATATATTTACTAACAAAAAATATACATCAGAGGATAGAACAAATTTTTCTGAGTTCTTAACTGGGTTGCTAAAAGGTCAGCCTTATGTTGAATTAGCATATATGACTGGTGTATTACCTATTGCAAAATATTTTAGTGGATCCACTATCAACATGTTTAGAGAATATAATGCACTATATGATCCTTTTTATGAAAGTTATTTTGGATTTACACAACAAGAGGTTGAAACTTTGTGTAAAAAACAAGACAAGGTTTCATTAGAACAATTACAAGAATGGTATAATGGATATAGAACAAGAAGTGGCGAGCGAGTATATAATCCAATGTCAGTTTACTATGCTCTTTCTGATGGGGAATGTCAAAATTATTGGGGAGATTCTGTGTCTTCACTAGAGTTAGCAGGATATGTACAAAATGATATACATAATATAAGAAGAGATATTATAAAAATGATGGCAGGTCAATCTTTGGAAGTATATCTTCCTAAATATACAACTGAGAGTCCTGAGCTTGTTTCAAAAGAAAAGATATTATCACTTATGGTTGTTAATGGTTATTTGACATATCACAAAGGCTTTGTTTCTATACCTAATAAAGAGGTTATGAAAAAGTTTGAAACTTTGTTACTAAATCCTGTTATGGGGAACCTTACTAAAATATTAGAACAATCTAGAGACCTACTTAAGGCTACAATAAATATGGATGCAGATAAAGTAGCATCTATTATAGACGATGTACACAACAAAAATACATCTTATTTTGAATATAGTGATGAAAATTCGCTAGCGTGCATAATATCAATTGCATACATTGCAGCACGTGACAAATATATAATAAAAAGAGAAGATATTGGGGGAAAAGGCAGAACAGATTTTACATTCTATCCGCTATATCCAACTGATACTGCCTTTATAATAGAATTAAAAACAGATGGTAGTAGTGCCGAAAATGCCATCCAACAAATTAAGTCTAGAGATTATGAATCTTCTATAGATTCGTACTTTGGCAAAAAACTTGCTGTTGGCATAGTGTATGACAAAGATAGCAAAGATAAAAAGCATAAGGCAATTATAGAAGAAATATAGGGAATGATTAATCAAGATTTTCGAGATTAAATTTATCTCAACATATGCGTATGTCAATACGAGCTTGCGAGTATTGCTGCGCCGGATTTGTGTACCCGGCAGGGTACAACTTACCATTCAAATCCGTGTGCATCCTAAAGGACGCGTTAAATTTACGTCGGAGCTTGAACTCTCGTCTTCATTATAAATAT
>JAGCXC010000012.1 GCA_017961515.1 Clostridiales bacterium
TAATATAGAAAAGGAAATGCCAGATAGACTTAAAGTAATAAGCGATTTAAGAAAGTTTTTAGGTGAAATAAACAAAAATATTAAGCCAGATAAAGATGTTTTTGATGAATTAAAGGATAGATGGAAAGAACATGAGTATGATTTAAATCAATTGACAATTCGTTGTATAAATGTATGTAAGAATTTAAATACAGATGTAGCATCGTCATCTATAAACAGACCAGTTATAGAGAATATAAATAGAGTGGATTATTCAAGAGGATGCGTATTGTAATAATAGTTGAGTAAAAAATGGGAAATATATTACCTGACTTTTGAGGTTAAGGTGAAAGATAGTGCTAGGTTACAAGTTAAAATTTGTAATCTAGCATTTTTTATTTGTTTAACAGGAAAGGAAATATGAAGTAGTTTGTTTTGGTTATTAGTAAAGCTATTCATAGTTTAAATTCAAATGCTTTCCATATGATATTTTTGCAAACCTGGGATGATATAGTGAGGTATAAACATGTGTAGAAATCCAAATACAGATAAAGTATTGTAATCTGTAGATAGAAAAGGAAAAGCTTTGGGGAATAAAAAAATGGATAACTCAAAAGAGACATTGCAATGCTAACATAAGTGTTGCATCTAGATACAAAAAGTGTTAGAATGGTGAAAGTAAGTAGTTGCTAAAGTAATTGAGAAGGAAAGTAGGTAGAAGTATATGAGGTTTGACAAAGATAAGTATATAAAAATTGATAGTATGTGCAGTGTAATGATGGGTAGCATATATGTGGCGCGCTTCTTTGTGGGGTGGATCCCTGGGTTAAAGAGGATTTTAGATTTTGTAGAGAGGAAAGTAGATAGAACTTTTTGCAAAAAATTTACAAGTTATTGGTGTCTTTCTAAGGCTAGAAAAGGTCAGTGGAGTGAGATTGATATTGGTTTAATTGATAGTTGTACTGATTTAAACATGAAAGATAATAGAGGAAATACGTTACTTATATATACTTGTAAGGGAAAAATGACAGAGATAGCGGATAAGTTGATAGATAAAGGAGCAGATATAGATGTAGTAGATGAGAATGGAAGAACAGCGCTAGTATATGCGTGTGAGAACGATATGACAGAGGTAGCGAACAAGTTGATAGATAAGGGAGCAGATATAGATGTAGTAGATAAGTATGGAGAAACAGCCCTAATGTACGCGTGTAGGGAAGGTATGACAGAGGTAGTGAATAAGTTGATAGACAAAGGAGCAGATATAGATGTAGTAGATAAGTATGGAAATACAGCGCTAGTATATGCGTGTAGGGAAGGTATGACAGAGGTAGTGAATAAGTTGATAGACAAAGGAGCAGACGTAAATGTAGTAGATAATATTGGAAGAACAGCCCTAATGCGTGCGTGTTTGAATGATAGGCCAGAGATAGCGGATAAGTTAATAGACAAAGGAGCAGATATAGATGTAGTAGATGAGGATGGAAGAACAGCGCTAGTATATGCGTGTGAGAAAGGTATGACAGAGATAGCGAATAAGTTGATAGATAAGGGAGCAGACGTAAATGTAGTAGATGGTCTTGGAAGAACACCTCTAATATTGGCGTGTTGGAGAGGTATGACAGAGGTAGTGAATAAGTTAATAGACAAAGGAGCAGACGTAAATGTAGTAACTAAGAGTGGAGTAACAGCCCTAATATATGCGTGTGAGAACGGTATGACAGAGGTAGTGAATAAGTTGATAGACAAAGGAGCAGACGTAAATGTAGTAACTAAGAGTGGAGTAACAGCCCTAATATATGCGTGTGAGAACGGTATGA
>JAGCXC010000013.1 GCA_017961515.1 Clostridiales bacterium
AACATAAATTATGCCATATTTTTTCAATTTTCAACATAAATTCACTAAAAACAACATCGTAAGGAAAATAGCATCCCTCACAGTAATAGTTATATCATTGTTCAATGCTATGTGTCAAGTAAGATAAATATTAGCAATATTTTGATATTTCTTTTAGTTATTTTAGTATAAAAAATAGCTCATGATAAGCTTAAAACCTCACCACGAGCTATTATAATTATATTATGTACTAGGTATTACTATAGTCACAATAAGTACGCGAGCCATCGCCACTAGTTATCTTCCATATGCCAGATTCAGTATCGTTTGCGGTTATATTATATATGCCATTTCCTTTATACGTTATATTAAGTACGATAGGTGGTCTACTATCAAGTGTCATATCGTTGATAGTTTTTGTGGTTAGGTTTCCCAAAGCATCATATACATTTATTGATGTTTGGGGTTGATTGGTTAATATGTTTGTGGTTATGTTGGATCCAGACAATAATTTTGTATCTCCAGATGATGTAACAACTTGGCCCAAATTTATATCATCAATTTCAGTAAATTTAAATGTTGTGTTAGCGCTATTTCTATAAATATTATTTACTGCAGGTACAGTTGTATCGGAGATTGAAATTATTAATGGAACATAATTAGCGTAGTTAGTTCTGTACGTACCTCTTTCTATTTCGTTATATACAATAAGTGTGTAGAGACCATCTGGTAATTCATCAGGTATTTTCATTGTAACACTACCATTTCCACCAGAGTCATTTTGTATAAGTCTTGCGTAATATAGAGGCTTTGCCTCACATATACTTGATTCATTAAGTGAAGTATTATTTTTTATGATGGCAGATATATATCCTGCTTGGCCGTTATCTACACTGGTTTTAGCTTTGGCATTTTTGTATGATATTGTTAGATTCCGGTTACCACTTGACTCTATATGACGAGTGTTTTTATCTTCAATATCAAATGTCATAGTATCATCAACTATAGTAAGTTTTGCACCTTTGGCATGATCCGCAAGCCCACTAATTGATACCACTGCATTAGATCCATCATGTGATGAAATTGTTATCCCACTATCAGTTGTAGAATACTGAAATTTTGTTCGAACAAGGTAAGCCGGATTTGTATTACTCAATGAAGTACCAGGCATTGGAGTAAATGTAGCAATAGGACTATTCGTTGAAGGACTTATTCCAGTAGAACTTGCATCTGATACCATTAAAATGGAGGATAACGGTACATTCAAAGCACACCTCACGCAAGAAAAATTAACGTTGCTATCATTGTCAGTGCAAAGTCCTCTTTGATTTATAAAACCCATACTAGAGGTTATATAAGAAAATGCAGATCTAAGCCACCAACGGTTATTATCTTGTCTGGTTTCACAAAATTTCCTGCAAATTCTGTTTGTATCTCTTCTTGTTCGATAACCGCAATCCCAAGTATCATAATAGTCATATATGTTACTAAAACCATAATTAGTATCCAAGGATTCTTTCACTGATAATAAAAATATTTTTTCCCTATTTAAACTACATCCACAATAAATATATGCTAAATTAGAACTAGGATTCTTAACTATATTTGTACTGGTATCTCCTGCAACTCTAAAATTATTATTATCCAAATCTATATAACCTAATGGTCTATCGGCGTCATTTGGGCCATATGCTGCAGGCTTTGCGATAGCACATATATTATTATTATTGTAGGGATAGGAATTAATACTCCAATTGTCTCTTTCGTTATTAATAGTCCAAAGTATAACATTTTGTTCTGCTATACCAAAACACTCATCATAAAAACTTGTGCCACTATTTCCACAAGGATCTATTGCAGTACCATTTATAACATTATTTGTTAATGGTAGGGTACATGATGATCCCTGTAAAAATTTTCTTAATGAACTGTCTGTTGATATGGCATTACCATTTTCATCAAATCTTGTCCATCGTTGACCACCTGGATTGGTTGTATTCAAAAAATATCTCATATCCCATGATATATCCTGAGGTAATCCATATTCCATCAACATAAATAATGCTTTTGTTTTATTTATGTCATTTGCGGTAGTATTTAATACACGCCAATATATTGGTACATTTTGAACGATTGTATTATTTGAAGCTTTATATGGATTAACTACAGAGATGTGATCAGTACTAGAATTATTTCCGTCACAAGTATTATTAACGGCCCGTCCTGTTGGATTATTAGGTATATATCCAAAATATACTCTATTATATATTGATGCATCTGTGCTTGTATCATCACCGTTAGATCTATACTCAGGATTTGCTATTGTACATATCCCCAATGTTCCTTCGGTATATGGTGAAGTTGCGTGTACTTTGCACCTAAAAAAGGGCATAAAAAAAGAGCCAAGCAATAGTATCATTAGTAGAGTTAGGGTCTTATTGTTGCCCTTTAGGCATCGGCATGCCCCCCCCCATGACGCTGCTTTGTTGCGACAAAATTATATTTCATCATGTAAACATCTCTCCTTTCATTTATTGTAAAAGTTACATCGGATGCAATATTTTTTTGCCTTAGTATGGGATATGGTACAAAAAAGAGTATTATAGAGGAGCACATCCTAATTAAAGGAGATATAGTGTGAATTAATCTTAATGGTTTGACAAACCAGATAATAGTTGCTATAATACGGATAAGGAAATTTGGTAAGAGAAGTGTGTATGCTTTGAGGTTTTAGGTTTGCAATACAGAT
The DNA here is from genome assembly GCA_017961515.1 of Clostridiales bacterium. Classification (NCBI taxonomy): domain Bacteria; kingdom Bacillati; phylum Bacillota; class Clostridia; order Eubacteriales; species Clostridiales bacterium. The sequence continues at coordinate 2,729 of JAGCXC010000013.1, forward strand.
TATTAGCCTAGAAAGCAGAGACAGGGGGAAATTGTTGTAATAATAGTTGTAGAGGAGGTATGGTTATGTTCTATGAAGAAAGAGAGTGCGAAGTAGTTGAAACAGAAGGATTTGGGAAGTTTTTAGTTAGAGTATTTGCTTGGATGTTTTTGGGTGTGTTTATGAGTGCTTCTGCAGCATTTATAGTAACCAATCTATTACCAATAAGAGCAGTGGTAGGTGTGGTTATTGGCAGTGTTGTTGTACAAATTATAGTAGCAATAGTTATTGCGGTAGTAAAGCTCAATAAGATAAGTTATGGTAAATTACTTGGCTTGTTTAGCATATACTCTATTTCAACGGGTGCTGCGTTGACTCTTATACAGTATAAGTATAGTCTAGCGAATATAGCAATATCATTTTTGGCGGCAGCGGTGTTTTTTGGGGTTATGGCGTTTTATGGGGCAACAACTAAAAAAGACTTAACTAGCGTAGGAGCTGTAAGTGTAGTTACTTTAATAGCTATTATTGCAGTGACCGTTATAAATATCTTTTTGAAATTTGGTTGGTTAAACTTGGTATTATCTTATATTAGTGTTGCTGTATTTTTAGCGTTGACAGCATATGATGTAAAGCGGTTAAAGGACATATATATAGATAATAATGGTGTCGTGAGTGATAAAATAGTTTTATGGGGAGCCTTAGATTTATATTTGGAGTTTGTAAATTTGTTTATTAGAATACTGGAAATTTTAGGAAAAAGTGAAAAATAGAATTTATGAGGTGAATAGCGTTGAATAAAGAGGCGAAGAAGACTTTTGGTATAAGTATTATTTTAAGTTTGTTGGTGTTTAGTGTGTATTATTCATCGGGTTATTTTGGTGAGAATACACCTAAAGATAAGGGTAAGTTAGTGAAAATAGAAGAAGTTAAAGACCTAGAAGAAGTGTTTGTGCAAGAGGTGCAGGATAGAGGTGGGATTTTTGCTAAATTTACAGCAAGAGCTAAGGAAATCGTGTCCAAGATGACTCTTAATGATAAGGTGGGTCAGATGTTTTTGGTTAGGTGTCCGGAGGAAAATCAGTTGTCCCTTATAAAAGATTGTCTGCCAGGTGGATTTCTTTTGTCTGAAAAGGATTTCGAAGGTAAGTCTTGGCAAAGAGTTGTGGGGGATGTGAAAAGCTATCAGTACACAACAAAGGTGCCAATGTTTATTGCCGTGGATGAAGAAGGTGGGGATGTAGTAAGAGTAAGTGCATTCAAAGAGTTTAGAGGATTTCCATTTTTATCTCCACAAGAAATATTCTTAAGTGATGGTTTTAAAGGAATAGAATTAGATACAGCAGAGAAAAGCCAGCTACTAAAAAGGCTGGGGATAAATTTAAATTTTGCGCCTGTGTGTGATGTAACGACAGATGAGTATGCGTATATGTATGATAGAAGTTTTGGGATGGATGCAGCAAGTACAGCAACTTATGTTAAGACAGTTGTAAGTTCCATGACAAACAACGGAATGGGGAGTGTATTAAAGTATTTCCCAGGCTATGGGAATAATAGAGAATTAGATACACTAGTGTTTAGAGACAAGAGAGATCTTGCAACAATTGATAAAAATGATTTGGTACCATTTAGAGCTGGTATTAGTGAAGGAGCGGCAGGTATTTTAGTATCGAATTTAATAGTTGAAGGAATAGATAAAGAAAATCCTGCATCTTTATCGGTGGATGTACATAAGTTATTGAGAAATAATTTGGAATATCAAGGTGTGATAATTGCTGATGCAATGGATGCGTCAGATATTGCAATGTTTAGGAATAAGAAAGATTTTGCAGTTAGAGCAGTTAAAGCGGGAAATGATATGATAATAGTTTCAAACGCAAAAGATCAAATACGATCTGTGATTGATGCTGTAAAGGATGGTGAAATTCCAGTATCGGCAATAGATGCAGCAGCGACAAGGATTTTATCTTGGAAGATTATGCAGGGGATGGTTAATTAGAAAAAATAAGTAAGAGGTGTATTTTGTAATGTTTGATAAACTTAAAAATGCAGAGGCTAGGTATGAAGAAATAAGCCTTATGTTGGGGCAGCCTGATGTTATAAACGATCAAGAAAAGTATAAAAAGCTTATGAAGGAATACTCACATATGGAAGATTTAATTCTAGCGTATAGGGAGTATAAAGGGGTTGCAAATAACATAAAGGAAGCAAAGCTTTTATTACAAGATAAATTAGAAAACGATTTTAAAGAGTTAGTTGAAGAAGAGTTAAAAGAGTCGCAAAAGAAATTTGAAGAGTTAGAGAACAAATTACGTGTTTTATTGTTGCCAAAGGATATCAATGATGATAAAAATGTAATTATTGAGATAAGAGCAGGTGCAGGAGGAGAAGAGGCAGCATTATTTGTGGCAGTATTATTTAGAATGTATAGTAAGTATGCAGAGAAGAACGGATGGAAGACAGAAATAATGGATAGTAATGAAACCGAGATAGGTGGTTTTAAAGAGATAGTTTTTTTAATTGAAGGAGAAGGTGCGTATAGTAAGTTAAAATTTGAGAGTGGAGTGCACCGAGTTCAAAGAATACCGACTACTGAAGCAAATGGAAGGATACATACATCTACAGTAACAGTCGCAGTGTTGCCAGAGGTAGAAGACGTAGATGTAACTATCAATCCGAATGATTTAAGGATCGATACATATAGAGCATCGGGAGCTGGTGGTCAGCATATAAACAAGACTGATTCAGCAATACGAATAACACACTTGCCTACAGGTATAGTGGTGTCGTGTCAGGATGAGAGATCGCAGTACAAGAATAAGGATAAGGCAATGAAGGTGTTACGTTCTAAATTGTATGAGATTGCACAGGAAGAGCAAGATTCCATGGTGGCAAAAGAGAGAAAGAATCAGGTAGGTACAGGGGACAGAAGTGAGAGGATAAGGACTTACAATTATCCACAAGGTAGAGTCACAGATCATAGGATTGGTTTGACGCTGTACAAGTTAGATGAGTTTTTCGATGGAGATATTGAAGAAATAGTAAATGCTTTAATAACAACTAGCCAGGCTAAGAAGTTGGAAAACGGAGAAGGAGAATTTTAAGTGGGAAGTGTAATTTGCGGTGGAAACTAAAATATTAAATATAGGTGGAAAAATAATTAACAAGGAATTGATAAAAGAGGCAAGTAACGAGATAATAAAAGGTGGAGTGGTTGCATTTCCTACTGAGACAGTATATGGCTTGGGAGCAGATGCAACCAATGAGGATGCAATAAGAAAAATATTTGAAGCAAAGGGTAGACCATCGGATAATCCGTTGATTGTTCATATAGCAGATAGAAGTGTGATTCACGATATTGTAGAAGAACTGCCAGAAGTAGCAACAAAGCTAATGGATCGTTTTTGGCCAGGTCCATTAACCATAATAATGAAGAAAAAAGAAAGTATACCGTATATAGTAACAGCGGGGCTTGATACTGTAGGGGTTAGATTTCCAAGAAATAGGGTTGCGATAGAGTTTATAAAGGCATGTGGTGTTCCAATAGCAGCACCTAGTGCAAATATTTCTGGCAAGCCCAGTCCTACTGCTGGTAAGCATGTTGTAGATGATTTAAATGGAAAAGTTGATTGTATAATAGTATCAGATGATGCAGATGTGGGTGTAGAGTCAACGATAATAGATGTTACGGTTGTGCCCCCAATTATATTAAGGCCTGGAGGAATAACTAAAGAAGATATAGAGAGTTTGATAGGGAAGGTTTTGCTAGACAAGGCAGTGATAAGTAAATTAGATAAAGATGAGAGACCAAAAGCACCAGGGATGAAGTACAGACATTATGCACCTAGTGGACAAGTTATAATAATAAAGGGAGATCTTTTAGATATAGTCAATGAAATAAACAAAAAGAAAAATTTCTACATTAATAGTGGGAAAAAGGTTGGAATACTTGCTACTTATCAAACAAAAAAGTATTATAATAATGATGATTGTACCAAGGTGATAGTTTTAGGGGATAGAGATAATCCAGAGACAATAGCAGCGCAATTGTTTAATGCACTAAGAGAGTTTGATAAGTGTGGTATAGATATAATATTAGCAGAGGCAATTAAGATTTGTGGTATTGGTATGGCAATAATGAATCGGATGCTTAAAGCGTCAGGATTTACTATAATTGAGGTGTGAGACGTGAAAAATATATTGTTTGTATGTACAGGGAATACGTGTAGAAGTTGCATGGCAGAGGGTATATTAAGATACGTTTTGAGCAAAAACGGTAGATTGAATGAGTTTAGTGTATCGTCTGCTGGAGTGTTTGCTGATGGTATAAGTAAGGCAAGTATTAATGCAGTTTCAGTATTAAAAGATGAGTGGGGGATAGATATAGGTGATCATGTGTCTCGTCAACTTCAAGAGGAAGATTTACGTGTGGCGGATGTGGTTTTAGTTATGACAAAGTTACACAAGAAAATTATTTTGTCATTATATAAAGAATATGAAAATAAGGTATTTACATTAAGTGAAGATAATGATATAGTAGATCCGTATGGTGGTACATATGATGTTTATAAAATATGTGCTAAAAAGATAAAAGACAGTATAGATATTTTTCTAGAGAGACATTATAAGCAAGGAGGGGATTAATAGAATGATAGCTATAGGGTCGGATCATGCAGGTTTGCCATTAAAGGATGAGATTATAAAGCACTTTGAACAGAAAGGTATAGCGTATATAGATTATGGAACAAACAGTAGCGAGTCGGTTGATTACAGTGATTATGGTAAAAAAGTAGCTAAAGCAGTTGCTTCAAAAGAATGTGATAGAGGGATAGTTATTTGTGGGACAGGTATAGGTATATCCATAGCGGCGAATAAAGTGAATGGGATAAGAGCATCTTTGTGTACTAATTCGTACATGGCTAAGATGACAAGAATGCATAATGATTCTAATGTGTTAGCGTTAGGTCAAAGAGTTACGGGGGTAGGTGTGGCACTAGATATAGTGGAAACGTGGCTTAGTACGGAATTTGAAGGTGGTAGGCACAAAAGAAGAATAGACAAAATAAGAGACATAGAGAATGAACAATTGAGGTAAGGAGGAAGATAAAATGGAGAAGGCTTTTATATTTGATCATCCATTGATTCAGCATAAGGTATCTATGCTAAGAGATAAGAACACAGATACAAAAGAGTTTAGAGAGTTGGTATCTGAGATAGCAATGCTTATGGGTTATGAGGTTACAAGAGATATGCCTCTTGAGGAAGTAGAGGTAACTACGCCAATAGGTGTTGCAAGGACAAAAGTTTTGGCAGGAAGAAATGTGGGTATTGTACCTATACTAAGAGCGGGGCTAGGCATGATGGAAGGGATACTTAGAATAATGCCAATGGCTAAGGTGGGCCATATAGGATTATACAGGGATCCAGAAACGTTAAAGCCGGTGGAATATTATTGTAAGTTACCGGTATATGCAGATGAAAGGGATATTATAGTGTTAGATCCAATGCTTGCAACAGGAGGATCTGCATCAGCAGCTATTTCAGTTATAAAAAAGAATGGCGTAAAAAATATAAAGTTGATGTGTATACTAGCGTCAGATCAAGGTATAGATGCAGTAAATAAGGAACATCCAGATGTTGAGATATATTGTGCTGCAGTTGATCATAGTTTAAATGAACATGGCTACATAGTGCCAGGATTGGGAGATGCTGGAGATAGACTGTTTGGGACAAAATAAAATAGAAAAGGATGTAAATTATGAGACCAGGCTGGAATGAATATTTTATGGATATAGTAGAATTAGTAAAAACAAGATCTACATGCCTTAGAAGACAGGTAGGGGCTGTTATAGTAAAGGAAAAACGAATACTTGCAACAGGGTATAATGGAGCTCCTGTTGGTATAGGACATTGTGCAGAAGTAGGATGTCTAAGAGAAGAGTACGGCGTACCGTCGGGAGAGAGGCATGAATTATGTAGAGCGATACACGCAGAACAAAATGCTATAGTACAAGCGGCAATGTCGGGGACAAGCATATGGGGTTCGACAATGTATATAAGTCACCAGCCATGTTCATTGTGTGCCAAGATGATAATCAACTCAGGCATAAAGAAGATTGTCTTTAAGGGAGAGTATCCTGATGAATTAGCAATGCAGATGTTGAAAGAATCAGGTGTTAGGGTAGTAAAATATGAGTAAAGAGGACGATCATTATGAGTAGAGAAAGTTGTATATCATGTGTATTGGCGTTTTTGGTGTCTTTTTTTGTGACACCGTGGGTGAGAAAGATTGCGTTTAGTATAGGTGCGGTAGATATACCAAAGGACGAGAGACGGGTGCATAAAAAGCCTATGGCGAGAATAGGTGGGCTTGCAATAATAATAAGTATAGTAATTACTTTATTAATAAATATAGGATTTGATAAAAGTAGTATATTATGGAGTTTTGATATAGGAAATAAAGCATGGGGCATAGTGTTAGGATGTAGTATTGTAGTTATTATGGGTATACTTGATGACATCAAGCCTAAAGGTGCAAAATTAAAGTTATTTTTTCAAGTGATTGCGGCATTAATGGTTGTGCTTTTGTCAGATGTTAGAGTACGGGCCATATCGAATCCATTTTCAGAAAGTGGAGTTTTAATTTTAAACTATTATGTATCTTGTTTGGTTACAACAGTTTGGATAGTGGGAATTACTAATGCAATAAACTTGATAGATGGCTTAGATGGACTAGCTGCTGGAGTATCTACAATATCATATATATCTATATTTTTTGTGTCTATGATATTGAGGGATGCCAGAACTAGTATGATGGCAATAGTTATGGCAGGAGCTGTTTTAGGATTTTTACCGTATAATTTTAATCCTGCAAAGATATTTATGGGGGACACAGGATCAACGTTTTTAGGATTTACTCTTGCAATTATATCAGTAAGTGGTAGGTTGAAAGCGTATACAGCAATATCAATAGTTATACCCGTATTAATTTTGGGGGTGCCGTTGTTTGATACAACGTTTGCTATATTAAGAAGGCTTTTTAGTGGAAGGCCAATTATGGAAGCAGATAGAGGGCACATCCATCATAAACTTATGGATAGGGGGTTGTCACAAAGGCAGGTAGTATTGTTAATGTATCTAATGAGTGCAGTGCTGGGTGTAAGCGCGATTTGGATAACAGAAATAAGACATATAAGTATATTAATTGCAGTCGTAATTTTTTTAGTGATATTATTGGCAGTGTCAAAGCTAGTAGCGGATGTTTTGAAAATAAGGCATAACGACAAGAAATGACAAAATTAATATGATAAAGGAGGACAGCACGGTTCTTACTAAATAATGGTAGGGACCATTTAGTGCGAATTAATATTATGAAAAAGATAAAAATAATGACTGTTTTTGGAACTAGGCCAGAGGCTATAAAAATGGTACCACTGGTAAAAGAACTTAAAAAGAATAAAAATATAGAGACAGTTACTTGCGTTACAGCCCAGCATAGAGAAATGTTAGATCAGGTATTAGATATATTTGCAATTAAACCGGAATATGATCTTAATATAATGAAAAAGGAACAAACACTAGTAGACATAGTTGTAGGATCACTAAAAGGATTATCTACTGTATATAGAGATGCTAATCCAGATATGGTATTGGTGCATGGAGACACATCCACAACATTTGTTGGTGCACTGGCAGCATTTTATCAGAAGATAAAAGTTGGACACGTTGAAGCGGGACTTAGAACTTTTGATAAATATTTTCCATATCCAGAGGAGATGAATAGAAAATTAACTGGATCGTTGGCTGACTTGCATTTTTGCCCAACACAATATAATGTAAATAATTTACTTGCGGAGGGAATAAATAGAAAAGATATATTTGTGACAGGGAATACAGTTATAGATGCATTAAAAACTACGGTATCTAAGGATTATAAATTTAAGAATAAAAAGCTTTGCGAAGTAGATTTTACAAAAAGAGTGTTATGTGTTACAGCGCATAGAAGAGAGAATTTAGGGAAGCCCCTAAGAGATATATGTGAAGGATTAAAGAATATAGCAAATAATTATAAAAATATAGAAATAGTATATCCCGTGCATTTAAATCCACTAGTGCAAAAGACGTCGAGAGAAGTTTTAGGAGGATGTAGTAATGTGCATTTAGTAGATCCATTAGATGTATGTGATATGCATAATTTAATGAGTAGGTCGTATTTGGTTTTGACGGATTCAGGAGGATTACAAGAAGAGGCACCATCGCTTGGAAAACCTGTGTTAGTCCTACGTAATGAGACAGAAAGGCCAGAGGCAATTACCGCTGGAACAGTAAAACTTGCAGGTAATTCTAAAGAGAATGTTTATAACATGACGAAAGAATTACTAGATGATGATAAAAAGTATCAGGATATGGCCAAGTCAGTTAATCCGTACGGAGATGGTTTTGCATCTTCGAGGATAATAGAGGCTATAGAGTACTACTTTGACAATAGTTCTAAGCGACCAACTGAATTCAATGTTTAAGGAGGACTTTTGAAATGGATAAGAATGAATTAAAAAGGTTAAAGACCATAGCAGCCAATATCAGGAAAAACATAGTTGACACTGTATATTACGCGAATTCTGGTCATCCGGGAGGATCGTTGTCTTGCACAGACATATTGACAGTTTTGTATTTTAAACACATGAGGATAAAAGAGAAAGAGCCTAAATGGGTTGATAGGGATAGATTTGTGCTGTCAAAAGGGCACTGTTCTCCTGGCCTGTATTCAACATTAGCCCAAAGAGGTTTTTTTGATATAGATGATCTAAAGACTTTTAGAAAGACACAAAGTAATTTAGAAGGTCATCCTAATATGAATTATGTTCCAGGAGTGGATATGTCTACAGGATCATTAGGTCAGGGGATATCCGTAGCATGTGGTATGGCTTTAGCAGGGAAAATAGATAAAAAAGATTATAGGGTGTTTGCAATTTTAGGAGATGGAGAAATTGAAGAAGGACAAGTGTGGGAAGCATTAATGTCAGCAGCACATTATAAGTTAGATAATTTAACGATTTTTTTAGATAATAATGGATTGCAAATAGATGGTAGGATAGATGAGGTTATGTCTCCATATCCTATAGTAGATAAACTTAAAGCGTTTGGACAAAATGTGATAGAGATAGATGGTAATGATATAGAAGAGATAGATGATGCAATAAATCAAGCTAAAAAGGTTAAGGGATGTCCTACAGTTATAGTTGCAAAAACTATAAAAGGTAAAGGAGTATCATTTATGGAGGACCAAGTAGGTTGGCATGGTAAAGCACCAAGTTTGGAACAAAGGGACATTGCGATTAAGGAATTAGATAAAATTTTATCTTCATTGGAGGAATAGTTATGGGAAAAGATATAGCAACAAGGGAAGCATACGGTAAGGCATTACTTGAGTTTGGTAAAGATGAAAGAATAGTAGTTTTAGATGCGGACTTATCAAAATCGACTAAGACGGATTTATTCAAAAATGAATATCCAGATAGATTTTTTAATATGGGTATAGCGGAAGCGAATATGATGTCATATGCAGCAGGATTGTCTACGTGTGGTAAAATAGTTTTTGTGAGTACATTTGCGATATTTGCAGCGGGTAGAGCATATGAGCAAATAAGAAATTCCATAGCGTATCCAAATCTTAATGTAAAAATAGGAGCAAGTCATGCAGGAATTTCAGTTGGGGAAGATGGAGCAAGCCATCAGGCAATAGAGGATATAGCATTAATGACAGTGATTCCCAATATGACAGTGATATCGCCATGTGATGAAATTGAAACAAGGTATGCGGTTAAAGCTGCAATAGAGCACAATGGTCCAGTGTATTTGAGATTGGGTAGACTAGGTGTACCTAAAGTAGTGGATGAGAATAAGTATAAGTTTGAGTTAGGAAAGGGAGTTACACTAATAGATGGGGATATGGTAACTATCATAAGTACAGGGCTTATGACAAGTCAAGCGATACTTGCGGCAAGGGAGCTTAAAGAACAAAATATATCAGCTAGAGTGATTAACATACATACTTTAAAACCAATAGATGAAGACATAATAATAAAAGCTGCTCGAGAGACAGGTGCTATAGTTACAGCGGAGGAACATAATGTGTTAGGAGGACTTGGTAGCCTTGTAGCAAAAGTTACATCTAATAATTGCCCAGTACCAATAAAAATGGTTGGAGTAGAAGATAAGTTTGGAAAATCAGGTAAACCACAAGAGCTTCTAGAAAAATACGGGTTAACCAAAGAAAATATTATAGAAAAGGTTAAGCAAATTTTGAAAATGAAAAGGTGATTTAAATGATAGATAAAGATAGAGTTAAAAAAGCAGTTAGAGAAATTTTAATAGCTATAGGAGAAGATCCTGACAGGGAAGGCATTAGAGAGACTCCTGATAGAGTTGCCAGAATGTATGAAGAAATTTTTTCTGGAATAGATAAGAATGCTAAAACTTTGGCAAAAATATTTTATGAAGAGGGGGCAGATGAGCCTGTTGTTGTGAAGGATATACCAATACATTCCATGTGCGAACACCATATATTGCCCTTTGTTGGGCACGCCCATGTAGCATACATACCAAGAGATGGTAAAATTTTAGGGCTTAGTAAGATTGCGCGAATGGTTGAGTGTATATCAAATAAATTACAACTACAAGAAAGATTAACAAAAGAGGTGTTAGATGTAATACAAGATACAATAAATCCGCTTGGGGTATTGGTTTTAATAGAGGCAGAACATATGTGCATGACTATGAGAGGAATAAAAAAAGTTGGATCTAAAACCGTAACGATAAAGACGACAGGGATTTTAAAGGAGGATTTAGCGTTAAGACAGGAGATATTAAAATTAGTTAAATAAACAATGTTGCAATTATTTTAGAATGTGGTATAATTCTTAGGTGATGTTGTTAATATATAAAAATAATTGAAGAGGAAGTATTAAATGGAAGGTTTGGAATTTGAAAATTTTGAGATATCAGAAGAGTTAAAAAAAGCAATAAAGGATATGGGTTTTAAAAAGGCGTCTTTTATACAACAAGAGACAATTCCTTTGATATTGCAAGGGAAAGATGTTATAGGACAGTCGCAGACAGGGACAGGAAAAACAGCAGCTTTTGGTATACCTATTGTAGAAATGATAAAAGAAACTGACAAAGAAGTTCAGTCTATAGTTTTAAGCCCAACTAGGGAGTTGGCTATTCAGATAGCAGAAGAGTTGAGAAAGTTATCTAAGTATAAAAAGGGTGTAAATATATTGGCTGTGTATGGAGGTCAACCAATAGAAAAACAATTGCGAGAGTTAAAAAATGATCCTCAGATTGTAATTGGAACACCAGGTAGACTTAAAGATCATGTAATTCGTGGGACTATAAGTTTAGACAGTATAAAAACTGTGGTGTTGGATGAAGCTGATGAAATGTTAGATATGGGTTTTAGAGATGAGATAGAATTTATACTAAGACGTATACCCAAAATTAGGCAGACAATATTGTTCTCGGCAACTATGCCAAGGTCAATGTTTAATATAACAAAGAGGTATCAGAAGGATCCAGTATATGTTAAGGCAGTAAAAAAGGAGCTTACAGTAAAGAAAATAGACCAATATTATGTAGAGACTAGAGAGGAGCAAAAATGTGAAGTTTTAGCTAGGTTATTAGACATGTACAATCCGCGATTATCGCTTGTGTTTGTGAATACAAAAAGAAAAGTTGAAGAGGTGGTGTTAAGTTTAAGGTTAAGAGGTTATTTGGTTGATGGATTACAAGGAGATATGAGTCAGGTGCAAAGAGATGTGGTTATGCAAAGATTTAGAGATAGTAAAATGGATGTGTTGGTGGCCACAGATGTTGCAGCAAGAGGAATTGATGTAAGTAATGTAGATGTGGTATTTAACTATGACATACCACAAGACTTGGAGTATTATGTGCATAGAATAGGAAGGACAGGTAGAGCTGGTAGAGCTGGTAGATCGTTTACTTTTGCTACATACAAAGATTCACGTAAGATAAAAGAAATAGAATCTTATTCAAATGCGAAAATAATTCAACATAAGATTCCGGCTATGTTTGATATAGAAGATATGAAGTCCAATAAGCTTTTAAATAATATAAAAGAAGTTATAAAGGATGGTAATGATAACAAGTATGAGAGTGTGGTAGATCAGTTAATACAACAAGACTATAAAGCTATTGATATAGCAAAAGCTTTGATTAATATGTATGGAGGTGGGACTAACACGAGCAATTTATTCGATGATTTAGATCTGAGTAATACTGGAGCAAGGGATGGTATGGTTAGGCTTTTCATCAACATAGGAAAAGAAAAAGGTATAGGCCCCAAGGATATTATATCTACGGCTAGCAGGGAAGTTGGTATAGACAATAAAGCTATAGGAAGCATAAGGGTATACGATAATTTTAGTTTTGTAGAGGTTCCTGAAGAATATGCACAAGAGTTTGTGTTTATAATGAGGAATAGAGAGATAAGAGGCAATAAAATAAATGTAGAGCCTGCGAAGAGAAAATAAAAATAAGTATAGACAAAAAACTAGGAGTGAGACAAGATGAGAAAAACAAAAATTATTTGTACATTAGGACCAGCGGTTGAAGGAGAAGGAGTGCTAGAAAAATTAATAGAAAATGGATTAAACGTAGCTAGATTCAATTTTTCACACGGAAGTCATGAAGAACATAAGGGTAGAGTAGATTTAGTAAGAAGGGCAAGTAAGAATGTTGGTAAGGCTGTGGCATTACTTCTTGATACCAAGGGACCAGAGATAAGAACAGGAAAATTTGGACCAAAAGAAGTTACTTTAGTTGAAGGAAGAAAGTTTATGTTAGTCAATGAAGACATTGAGGGAGACGAAACTAAGGTATCAGTAAGCTATAAAAATTTATATAAAGATGTAAAACCTGGGTGTAGTATATTAGTAAATGATGGACTTGTAGAACTTAAAGTATTGAATATAACAGGTAAAGATATAGAATGTGAGGTATTAAACGGGGGAGTATTAAGTAACAATAAAGGTATAAATGTACCTAATGTAGAAATAAATTTACCTGCGTTGACAGATAAAGATAAAGATGATATACTGTTTGCAATAAAGAACGATTTTGATTTTATAGCTGCATCGTTTGTAAGAAAAGCTGATGATGTGAAGACAATAAAGGATATATTAAAGGAGCACAATTCTCCAATAAAGATAATAGCAAAGATAGAAAATAGACAGGGTTTGGATAATGTAGATAAAATATTAGAAGTTGCAGATGGTATAATGGTAGCAAGAGGAGACTTGGGAGTAGAAGTCCCAGTATATGAAGTACCTATTGCACAGAAGATGATTATTAAGAAGTGTAGAGAAGCACAAAAAATAGCTGTTGTTGCAACACAGATGTTGGATTCGATGATAAGAAATCCAAGGCCAACAAGAGCAGAGGTTAGTGATGTAGCTAATGCTGTGTACGACAGTGCAACCGCTATAATGTTATCAGGGGAGTCAGCAGCAGGGAAATATCCAGCACAGACTGTAGCTGTTATGAGTAGTATAGCAGAAAATGTAGAGATGGATATTAATTATTGGAAGAGATTTGATAATATAAAGAAAAATTGTGATGAAGTTATATTAGGTACTAGTGCAATAGCACATGCAGCATGTACTCTTGCAAAGGATGTGGACGCGAAAGTTATTGTGCTTGTTGAAACTAAGTTAGACATGACAGAGGCAGTGAATAGTTTTAGGCCAGGTTGTGATATTGTAGTTACAACGAAAGATGAAAGAGTGTATAGAAAGTTGATATTGATGTGGGGGGTAATTCCTGTATTTGTGGATAGCCATGAAGATGAATATAGTAAAGCAATGGCGGTTGTACGTAATATGGGACCTATTGATAAAGCTCTAGTAACTATAGAAAAAGATGTGATAAAGTTAAAAGTGAAGGTAGATTGATATTGCAATAATATAATAAAGTAATGACAATGTAGTATACTTTGTTTTCTTAGGAGGTATAAAAAATGAGATTGCGTTCTAAGGGTAAATTTAAGAAAGTAAGTATGGATGTCAGGAACTTGTTGATATTATCGTGTAGCAATGGCAATAAGAGGCTACTAGGTTTATTTATGACGTTAGGTGTTGATATGAAAGTTAAAGATGATGAAGGTAGATCTTTGTTCCAGATAGCGTGTTCGAATGGTAGATCTGATATGGTGGAGTTTATGGTAATGCATAATGCTGATGTTAGGGTAAACCTAAATAAGTTTATTGATAAGTGGAATAAGAAGAAGGAACAATCGTTACCGGATTATGCTGATGGTAATGTACATGTGTTGTACGATAGTGTATAGGTCAACTGTATAAGCAGTTGACCTGTTTTGTAGAGTTTGAACTTTAAGTAAACAAATAAATGCTTTTTGCCGATACCAATAGATGACATTGGGATTGGTATTTTTTTCACGAATTTTAGTAGATATAAGTTCTTAACAGTAGTTATTTTAAGTGTTATAGACTTTGTATATTAACACATATAAATCTTACAATTTAGTCTAAGCTGTTTCCCAATCCTAAACTTAAATAAGTTTTGCTATCCCAACAAGATAATATAATAGATTGGAGTGATGTAGTATGAGTAATTTAGAAAAAGAGAGGGCATTATTGGCAGCTACTAAGAGTGGGAATGGGGCTGTGGTTAGAGATTTAATAGCGAGAGGAACAAATGTTAATGTAAAAGACGAATATGGGAATACTCCCTTGATTTATGCTTGTAAGAACGGAATGAAAGAATCTGCAGAATTGTTTATAATAAAAGGAGCGTACATCAACTTAAAAAATAATATGGGAGAAACAGCATTGTTGTGTGCATGCGAGAAAAAAATGAATGAATTGGCCCAAAAATTGATAGATAAAGGAGCATTGGTTAATGCAAAAGACGATTTTGGTAATACGCCATTATTGCGCGCATGCGAGAAAAAAATGAGTGAATTGGCCCAAAAATTAATAGATAAAGGAGCAGAAGTTGGGGCAAAAGACAATTACGATAATACGCCATTGTTATATGCATGTAAAGGAGGAATGAACGAAGTAGCAAAAAAGATAATAGATAAAGGAGTAGCTATTAATACGAAAGATCAACTTGGTAATACGCCGTTGTTATATGCGTGTAAAAATAAAATGAGTTTAGTAGCTAAAGCACTGGTAGAGAAGGGTGGAAACGTAGATATAAAAAATAATAACGGAGAGACACCGCTTATTTACATAAACCGAAATAAAATGAATGAAGTAATAGATATAGTATTATTAGCAGCGATAAAAGAAGGAAATATAGATAAGGTGAATATGTTATTAGAAAAGGGAGCAAGTTTAAATGTAAGAAATAAAGATGGACAGACAGCATTAATGATAGTGTCAGAGACAGGGCATACGGGCATAATGAAGGTATTATTGGGAAAATATAAAAATCTTAATAATATTATTAATGAAAAAGATAGAATTAGTGGACGCACTGCATTAACAATGGCAGCTGGGAATGGGTATAAGAATATAGTAAAGATGTTATTAGAAAAAGGAGCAAAATTAAATGAAAAAGATATAAATGGGGATACTGCGTTGATAGCGGCAGCATCCAAAGGATATATAGAGGTAGTAAATATGTTATTAGAAAAAGATAAAAGTAATATCAATATGCCAGATAAAGATGGATGGACAGCGTTAATGATGGCAGCTGGAAATGGGCATAAAGATGTAGTGGTGAAGTTATTAGAAAAAGGAGCCAATATTAATTTAATAGATAAAGATTATTGTACAGCACTAATGATGGCAGCGAAAAATAATCATGCAGAGGTAAGTGATATATTAATAAAAAAAGGAGCAAAATTGAATGAAAAAGATATAAATGGGAAGACAGCACTAATGATGGCAGTGGATAAAAAATGTACAAATGTAGTGAAGACATTATTAGAAAGTAAAGGTATTAATATAAATATGTCAAATGAAGATGGATGGACAGCATTAACAATGGCAGCAGAACATGGATTTACAGAGATAGCTAAAATGTTAATGGAAAAAGGAGCAAACATTAATGCCAGAGATAATTATGGCTTGACAGCGCTAATGATGGCATCAGGAAGTGGGAATATAGATATAGTTAAAGAACTTATAAAAAGAGGAGTAGATGTTAACGAAAAAGAAGATGAAGGTTCTACGGCATTAATGATGGCAGCAAATTATGGGCGAGCACGTATAGTTGAAGTGTTAGCAGAAAATGGAGCTAGACTTGAAGAAGTAGATGGTTTAGGAGAAACAGCATTAATGATAGCAGCTAGAAATGGGCATACACATGTAGTGAATGACTTAATAAAAAAAGGAGCAAAACTTGAAAAATATGACAGATCGGGAGAAACAGCATTAATGAAAGCGGCCGAAAGGGGTCATATAGAGATAGTAAAGACGTTGATAAAAGAAGGTGTAGGCTTAAATGCAGTAGATACAAAGGGACGGACAGCATTAATTAAGGCTTTAAAGAATAAACAAGATAGTATAGCTGAGCATATAATATTAAGTGGAGCAAAGCTTAACATTAAAGATGGTGATGGCAAAACAACTTTAAGATATATACTAGATAGGAATAACGTTTTATTATTAAAAGCAGTTTTTATGGCTAATGCTATTTCTGAAGGAAAGAACTTAGGTCAAGATAGAGATATATTAGATTTAAGGAAAGATGAGAATATAAAGGAAATAAATGATTTTATAAAAAATACTCCTGAAGTAAAAGAACAAGTAGTTAAGTTCTTAGTAGAAAAGGGTTTAGATATAGATATGATAGAAAAAGATTTTAAAATTGGTTTTATGAAAGGACAAGACGAGAAAAAAGTTTTAGATGCTATAGAGGAAGTATTAAAAATTAATGATGTGAAAATAAAAGTAGCTTCTAGAAAAATTAAAAAGATAGATGTATTTCCAAAAGGGTCTAAATTAAGAGTAATATTGAGAGGAGAAGATGGTAAAGCATATTTAAGATATGATTGTAAAAAGGAACAAAATGGATATCAATTAAAAGAGGTGGAAAAGAAAGATAGGACATGGTTGATGAGAATACTAATGAAAATAAAAAAGATAGTTAAACAGGTATATAGATCTCTTAAGACAGAAAATACAACATACAAAGATTTAAGTGATCAATATGGGGAAGAACATGATCATAGTAAATATGTGAGTATGCATTATAAACAAGATTATTATAAGCTACCTACATATGAAGAAGTATTGCGTGAGGATATGGCAGGGTATGGTTTTACTCCAAGTGCACCAAGCGAGGATATGGTAGGGTATGGTTTTACTCCAAGTGCACCAAGTGAGGATATGGCAGGGCCTAATTTCACTCCAAGTGCACCAAGTGAAATAGAACGTATAAAAAATATAAATAAAAATAAAGGGAAAGATGATAAATCAGGATTTACAAAATAAGTATTCATTTTAAAAATAAAAAAGTTGTGACTTTTTAGGTCACAACTTTTTCTATGGGTTAAAGACTTATAAAAAAATACTTACATACTTGGTGCTAAAGAATTAGAAGAGGAGGCATAATCACCGCTTCTATCAGTTACTTTAGCAATAAGATAGTTGTATTGTCTTATGTCTTTTTTCATTGCTTTATGCTTTTCCTTAATATTTGCTAACTCTGCATCAATTTCTGGATCACAACATCCTTTTGAAAGACATAACAATCTAACAGATGTATTCTCTTTCAATGACTCAAAATTAATTAGTACATGTTCTGTTGTTTCAGTTAAACTACGAACTGTATTGAGATGTTTTTTCAAAGTCTTCAAATCCAAATTATTAGTAAGATTAGATGAACTAAAACCAATTTGGCCTAAGACGAAGTTTTTCTCAGCAAGAGATCTTTCTGATTTTATATCATTATACCAAACATCAATAAAATTAGAAATAGTTTGAGTAGATACTAACTTTGATTTTTCAATAAAACCTACTAATGAGTTCCATTTTCTAGTATCATTATCAAATTGTCTAAAGCTGTCACCAACTCTACCAACAAAATTTTCTACACGAGAAAATAAATTATCATTACGAGGCTCTGGGACTTTTATTTCAAACACTGGACCGAATCCGAAAATATTTGAAATAGTGTTGCAAGAAGTTTTAAAAAATTCAACACAAGTTTTAGTAAATTTACTATTAATGAGATTCTTTACCCAGGACCAATCAGATGGATGTAATTTCTCAAAGAAATTAGATTTACAAACAAACTCATTTATGCAAAAAATAGTATTGTTTACGAAAATCAATAAAGCAAGCAAAATTTTTCTAAAAAAATCTTTCATAAAAAATACCTCCCTTCTATAACTAATAAAAATATAATAAAGCATACATGTATAAAAGTCAACAATTTGTAGTATATTTTTTTTTTAAGACAATATGGATATATTTGACGAAGTATATATATACGTGGTAAAATTCAATTATACTACTAAAAGGTTGGGAGATAAACATGGGTGAAAATATAGATATAAGGGAGCTAAGAAAGAGAAAAAGAAAAGAGAAAAGGAATAAAATAATAAATGCAATGATTTTTACTATATTACTAGTTAGTATAGTTGGCTTATCTGTATTATCTTACATACGAACACGAGATATAGATGTTTTAGAAAAGTGCAAGTTTTTAGAAAAATATGTGATGCATATTTTTGAAAAAGAAGAAAAAATTTATTTTGAGATGGAATTTGATTTACCCAATAAACCCAAGGTGCGTGTATATAATAAAAATATAGCTAATTGCACAAGGAAATCGATAGATATATATGATAGAAACGGTAAGCTTCAAAGTAGTACTAATGTGGATTATGAGATGTTGCGAGTTAGTAGCAATGGTAATTATTTTGTTGTTGCAGAGGCAGGAGGTAATAAAGTTATTTTATTTGAGGGGAGTAAAAAGAAGAGGGAGATTGATGTAGGTGGAAGTATTATAAATATTGACGTAAATAAAAATGGATATGTTACAGTGGTTAGAAAAGGTGAAAATGTATTATCAGAAGTTAGTGTATATAATCCCGAAGGAAAAGAATGTTTTGTAAAAGGTAAAGCCAAAAACTATGTTGTTTTTGCTAAGCTTGCCAAAAACGACAGGGACCTTATAATAAATTGTTTAGATACAACAGGAACAAAGTTAAATTCAGTATTTGAGTTCACAGATATAATGGGTAAGAATGTGGGAACTATGGTGTCACATGAGGATATGATTTTTGCTGATGCCAAGTTTGTAAAAGATGAGAATGTAGTTGCGTTGACAAATGAGGAGATTGTGTATTATAATGCGAGTCATAGTGAGGAATGGAGAAAGAAGTTTGATACAAAGATATATGGTGTGGATATTTGCAATGGCAAGTACATAGTGGTAGGTATTGCAGATGATACCAAAACTAAGGTGAGTGTTTTTAACACAAAGGGCAAGGTAAAAAGTACAATTAATGTCGATGGAGTAGTAAAAAACATATCTTCGTTTGATAATGCCATAGCAATAAATTTGGGAAGAGAGGTTTTGTTGTACAATGCAAAGGGTAAATATCAGCGAAAGATTTCCTCAAAAATTGAGGTTGATAAAATAGATTTTATTGATAAGGACACATTGGTGTTGGTTACGAGGAATGGATTAGTTGTTAAGAATTGATGGAGGGGTTTTGTATGATAAGTGATGTTTTAGTTGTAGGTATTGTTTTAATTTCAATTGTGTCAGGATACAGAAAAGGATTTATTAAAGCTGTTTTTAGAATTTTTTCCAAGATTGCATCTTTAGTATTGGCGATAAAGTTTTACAAGCCACTTGCACATATAATAGCAAACAGAGCGTTTTTTAGTGAATTTACAGCTAGGATAAGTAGTAAGATAACAAGAATGTTAAGTGGAGCGAGTATCGCATCAGATGATGATTTAGCAGGAGAAATTTTAGACAGTATGCATATTCCTAATACAATAAAAGAATCGGTGATAACTGATTTGCCTTATGACGTTAATTCAATGGATAAATCCCAAATAATTGAAGTAATAGCATCTAAATTAGGTACGGCGATGTTATATATATTTTGCGTAGTTGCAATATTTTTGGTGACAAGGTTAGTGTTTTTAATAATGAGAAATATTTTAGATAAAATATTTTATTTACCTTTGTTAAAACAGTTGAACAAAGTTGCAGGGCTACTGTTTGGTTCGGTAGAAGGATTTTTGGCAGCGTATATAGTGATGAGTATAGCTGCACTAATAAATAGTGAGGTAATATTGTCAAATATAGAATGTTCGCTTATAGCAAAACATCTTTATTATAACAATTTATTATTATTGTTTATGTAAAATTTATACCCTTATTCCTACAGATGATAGGATAGGTTGCCGTATTTTACTTTGACTTTTTTATTTGTGTTTAGCACGTTGATTCTATTAAATGATAAGCATTTACTGGGTCTGTGTCTCTTTTGTTTAGGACATATCCTCTGATATATTCTTCGAAAGCTCTTGTTTCTCTTTCTTCTTTTTTTGCACATGCTCTTTCTACATCCTCTTTTACTGTCACCTCTGTTTCCTTCTTTGGCTCTGGGTCTGGTTTCTTTTCTGCGCCCAACATGTCTCTAAAATCATCATCTAATTTTAATGTCCTCCTTTGTTTATATTTATTTATTAATTTTGTTTACTGTAAGTTCCTATTTTTCGACTAATATTAGTTTAGTATATTATCCCTAAATTGTTAATACTATATTTTTTAGTAATTGACTACTTATTTATAGAAGTGAGAGGATCAGTTGAATTTTAGATAAAATAATCTTAAGTGGGAGTTAAGGCTCCGACTTAAGATTATTAATAAATCTGCACAAGATGTGAGAGTGTATTTTGAGGTATTTGCATGAACTTAGTATTTGAGATTGATCTTAAAAATCTTGATTGGCATAAGGGGGAATTATTTTGATAAGTAGGATTTTATGCCCTCACTTATGGCTAAGGCTAGTTTGTCTTGATATTCAGGGGAGGCTAATTTTTTTTCTTCATCTTCATTGGATAAGAAACCACATTCTACTATAACAGTAGGATTTTTAACATTTTTTAATATGATAATAGGTTCCTTTTTTAAAAGTGCTTCACGTGTGTTGTTTTTGTCTACAATTTCGCGAAGTTTATTTTGAATTGACATAGCCAAGTTTTTACTTTCATCAGAGTTTGAGGCAAAGAATGTCTGCGCGCCAAAATATTGAGGTTTTGTAAATTTGTTAAGATGTATGCTAACATTTATACCGTTGTTTTCATCCATCATTTTTTTTCTACGAATTAGGTCTTGGCGTCTTTTGGATACAATATTTGTTGTGTCAGGTGTATAAACTAGTTTGTCTTCCGAGCGAGTTAGCACAACAGATATATCATCTTTTACTAATAGATCTTTTATTTTGTTTACAATGGATAAATTAATATCTTTTTCTCTGATTCCACTGTATTCACTGACAGCGCCAGGGTCTTCACCTCCATGGCCAGCATCTAGTATTACAGTTGTGCGCTTAGGGACAGTAGCTGTCTCGTAAGTTGTATCAAGTAGATTAATCCCGCAAGTTATAAGTGCCACAAGAAAAATCAATGACACCAAGGCAAATTTTTTTCTATTTATTAATATAACCATAAAAAATCCTTATTTATGAAAAATGTCTATCTATAATATATTCACAATCAAGATTAAGTAGAACTTTTTTAATCGGTTAGAAGTTAGAGGGGGTTTCATATCATCAAGAAGATACTATTGTTTGAGTTCATAAATTTAAAAAAGTCACCGTGATTTCTATAGTCACAGTGACTTTTTTGTTCAACTAGAGTTTTTTAAAAGCCCTTATATAAAGTTAAAGGTAATTAAGTATCGTAAATTACATGTAAAATCTTTTATAAATAGTATTTAAAGTCTTAAGATACCCATTGATGTTGTCTTAAAAATTCTGATTGATATTTTAAGTTTTAGAAAGTGCCAGACATTTTTTGTGAGAAAGATTTTTTAATTCAATGTTATCCTTGGTGTTAATGTTGTATTTTCTTTTTGAACGTCGTAAATTTTTTTTCTTTATTCTGAAAAATTTATTTTTAAAATTAATTTTTATCATAACTATTGCACTAATTAATCTTTCCCAAAAGAAGCATTTAGCTCCCTTTGATATTAAATAATGTTTGATGTCAGATTGCTTGTATTTCTTTGCAGCACCGAGTGGAGATTTTTTATCTTTAGTTAAAAAGTTAACTTTTGCACCCTTGTTAATGAGTTCTTCCACAAGATTAAAATTTCCTATTTTTACAGCTTCTATCAAAGGAGTAGTTCGTTCGTTGTCAATAATGTATTCTTTGTTTAGGAATGCATCATTGTCAATTAGACAACGTATAATATCTATATTTTTAGTTTTGAATGCACACATCAAAGGTGATTTTGACTTTGAGTTTTCAGGGTTAACTATTGCACCAGCGCTAATAAGTTCAACTACAAGATCGAAATCCTCAGATTCTATTGCAGCAGTTAGAGGTGATTCGCCAGTAGAGGTTTCTATATTGATTTTAGCTTTGTTATTTATTAAAGTCTTTATAATGTCTGTATTTTTAGTTTTGAATGCACATATTAAAGGTAATTTTAATTTTGGTTTATTAGGATTAATTATTGCACCAGCACGAATAAGCTTAACTACAAGATCCAAGTCCTTGGATTCTATAGCAGTTGTTAGAGGTGTTTCGCCAAAAGAGTTTTCTATATTAACTTTAGCATTATTGCCAATCAAAGTATCTATAATTTTTTTCATGATAGCAGAGTCTTCTTTAGAAGCAGAATCCTTTAATTTGCACGCAAGAAGTAAAGGCGTATTTCCATTTTTGTCTACTTTGTTTATACTAAGTTCTTCTTTTATAAAATACTTTACAAAACAGTTTGTAAGAGCTAAATTTTTCTTTTTTATTGCTATATGTAATAGTGTAGAATTATGATAGATATCAGTATTTATATTACAAGATAATAAATAATTTATGATAGGCATGTCTTGTTGCTCGATAGCTATGGATAATGCACACGTACCGGTATCATTTTTTGCATTGATATTTGAACCCATTTTTATAAAATATTTTACAAGAGCTAAGTCTTTTTTTGTAGTGGCTAACATCAATGGCGTAGTTCCGTTATTGTACGATGTATTAACGTCAGCGCCCATATCAATTAATTCTTTTATAAAGCTAAGATTTTGGCTTTCTATAGCAAATATTAAAGGAGATTTGCTATAATTGTTTTGGCTATTTATGTTTGCTCCAGATGAAACTAGATATTTTACAAGTTCAATATTCCCGGTTTTTATAGCTAAGATAACGGGAGTGTCTCCCATTTTATATGAAGTGTTGACATTAGCACCATTAGAAACGAAATATTTTACTAGCCACAAATCATTTTTTATAATAGCTTCTTCAAGAAGGGAGTACCAATAATCAAGTAGAAAAGATTGATTATTGTCAGATTCAGCAATACATTTTATAAATTTTAAATCTTTATTTTTTATTACGAAGTTTAACAGATCACTGCAATTGTTCGTAATTTTTGCCCCCCTAGATAACAAAGTCTTGCACAAAGAATAGTTGTTGTTTATTAATGCAAATTCCAATGCAGTATATCCAGATATAGTTTCTTTATTTAGATCCAGTGTGTTTCTTTTTAATAGCTGGTGTATAATTTTATTCTTATTATTAATAATTGCTGTTATTAAAGGTGGATGACCTAAGTCATTTAGCTTATTTATGTCTATATGCAATTCATCAATCAGAAAATCAAGTAATAGTACATCTTCATTTTCTATTACTTTCCTACAAAAGGTAGGAGTAAGTACATCATCTGTATTTGCACCAGATTTTATCAAAAATTTAGCTAAATTGAACTTGTGATTTTTTATACAAGCTGTAAGTAGCGGCATATTATGATAAGTGATATCAATAGGTGCATTATAATTTTTGACAAGATATATGGCTTCATCAACGTAATTTTCTTCTATTGCCTTGATGAATAAATTTTCCACATCTTTTGCACTAAAATTAGAATTTTTGTTATTATTTCTCTTAAAAAAATTTAATATACTCATATTACACAAAACCCCTTACATACATAAAAATTGTAGATATAAGATACAATGAATATTCATTCATATAACAAAATATCTTATAAAAAAACCAAATATTACATTCAAAATATATATTAGCATATTTTCCAAATAAAGTCAACATAAATTACCAATAAATAACAATATGTCTGGGAATATTGCCAATAAAGAACAATAAATGTGATAATATTATAAAATATTAAGAGTTATTATGTCGAAATTAAGTGCGACCAATTAAACTTTTTATAAGGTTTTTACTTTATCCACTATATCAATAAAATCAGAATAATTAGCAAATGTAATCTTTGACAATTCTTGTATGCCTTATTAGATTATGTAAACCAACTGAGTATGTTGGCAACAGACGTACTGCATATGGGGAGTATATGTTCTGGCCTATTATGGGTGATGGCATCCCTATACCAAAACTACCAGAAATGGATTGTTCAGTCATCAAGTGATAAGCGAGTGTGAATTTTTTGGTTAGCATGAGGAGAAGTCAACAAAATCATTTAAACCTAGGAAAAAAATATTGTAATAGTTGTCATAATGGGAAAAAAAGTATATACTAGTTGTGAGAAAACAAACGAGGAGATTTTTTATGAATAATAACGATTTTGTGCATTTGCATGTGCATACAGAATATAGTTTATTGGATGGGGCAAATAGGATAAGTGATCTTATAGCCAGAGTAAAAGAGCTTGGGATGGAAAGTGTTGCTATAACAGATCATGGCGTTATGTACGGTGTTATTGATTTTTATAAGCAGGCCATAAAAAATAACATAAAACCCATAATTGGTTGTGAGGCGTATATGGCGCCACAGAGCAGATTTGACAAGCAAAATGGTAAGATGGATAAGAGTATGCATATTGTGCTTTTGGCGAAGAATAATGCGGGTTACAAGAATTTAATGAAGTTAGTATCAATAGGTTTTATGGAGGGTTTTTATTATAAACCCCGTATAGATATGGAGGTTTTAGAAGAGTATAGTGAAGGATTAATTGTTTTAAGTGGATGTCTTGCGGGAGTTATATCTAGGTGCATATTAAACAATAATTTTAAGGAAGCTAGGGAGCGTGCGATAAAGTTAAAGAAAATATTTGGTGAAGATTTCTATTTAGAATTGCAGATGAATAAAATTCCAGATCAGATGCTTGTTAATCAGAAGCTAATTGAATTATCAAATGAGTTAGATATTCCAATTGTTGCAACAAACGACGCCCATTACTTAAAGAGAGAAGATGCAAGGGTACAAGAAATATTAATGTGTATACAAACTGGAAAGACAATGAATGACGAAACGCATATGAAGTTTTCATCAGATGATTTTTATGTTAAGTCTACACAAGAGATGTCAGAGTTATTTGAAAATTTTCCTCAGGCTATTGCTAATACAAAAAAGATTGCGGATAAATGCCATATAGAGATAGAATTTGGCAAGCTACATTTGCCTAAATTTGAGGTGCCAGATGAATATACACCTTTTTCTTATTTAGAGTATTTGTGCAATGAAGGGCTTAGAAAAAAATATCCACAAAATGAAATTCCGGTGGTTCAGCAAAGATTAGACCATGAGCTTAGTATAATATCGCAAATGGGCTATGTAGATTATTTTTTGATAGTATGGGATTTTATAAAATACGCTAAGGACAATGGTATAATGGTTGGACCCGGTCGAGGATCTGCGGCAGGTAGTATAGTGTCATATACTCTAGGCATAACTAATATAGATCCAGTAAAGTATGATTTGCTGTTTGAGAGATTTTTGAATCCAGAGCGTGTATCAATGCCAGATATAGATATTGATTTTTGTTATGAGAGACGTCAAGAGGTTATAAATTATGTTGTGAAAAAGTATGGAAAAGATAAGGTCGCGCAAATAATAACTTTCGGAACAATGGCAGCACGATTGGCTATAAAAGATGTAGGACGTGTGCTAGATGTTCCATATAATGCAGTTGATGAATTATCCAAGATGATACCTAATAGAATTGGTATAAGTATACAAGAAGCATTAAGTATAAGCCCTGATTTTAAACGTAAGTATGATACGGATCCGGCTTCAAGAGAGATAATAGATGTCGCTATGAAGTTAGAGGGAATGCCAAGGCATTCATCTACGCATGCAGCGGGGGTTGTTATATCAAAAGAACCTATAACCAATTACGTTCCGCTACAAAAAAACGATGATAGTGTGACGACACAGTTTGTTGGAGGGTTGCTTGAGGAACAAGGCCTACTAAAGATGGACTTTTTAGGGCTTAGGACGTTAACTGTAATTCGGGATGCAATAGATTTGATATATAAAAATACAGGAGAAAAAATAGATATAGAAAAAATTCCTTTAGATGATGAAAAAGTATATCAGCTAATAAGTGAGGGAAATACTGTGGGGATATTCCAACTAGAGAGCCAAGGTATGACAGCTTTCATGAAGGAACTAAAGCCTACATCATTTGAGGATATTATCGCTGGAATATCTTTATATAGACCAGGACCTATGGATCAGATACCGCGATATATAAGCAATAAGAATAATATGGATGATATACAATATGAGCATCCACTGTTAAAAGATATACTAAACGTCACATATGGTTGCATGATATATCAAGAGCAGGTAATGAAGGTGGTTAGGGAACTTGCTGGTTACTCTATGGGACGAGCTGACTTAGTAAGAAGAGCGATGGCCAAGAAAAAAGTTGATGTTATGCAGCAAGAGAGAAAGAACTTTGTGTATGGGATTTTGGATGAGAACGGGAATAGAGTGGTTAATGGCTGTGTGGCAAATGGGGTGCCAGAGGAAGTAGCAAATAAAATATTTGATGAGATGATGGATTTTGCAAGTTATGCGTTTAATAAATCACATGCAGCTGCGTATGCAGTTATTGCGTATCAGACGGCATATATTAAGAGTTACTATCCATTAGAATTTATGGCAGCGCTATTAAATAGCGTTGTGGGGAATCCAGATAAACTTTCTTTTTATATGGGTAAATGTAGAGAGAGTGGCATAGAGATAGTGCCACCAGATGTAAATCAAAGTGATCATAAGTTTTCAACTAAAGATGGTAAGATTTTATTTGGGTTTATGGCAATAAAAAATTTTGGAGAAGGTCCGTCGAAATTACTTGTTAAAGAGAGGAATGAGAACGGAAAATACAAGGATTTTAACGATTTCGTAGAAAGGATTATAAAAAGAGATGTAAAGAAAAAGTGTGTGGAGTGTTTAATAAAGTGTGGGGCATTCAAGTCGATGGGAGTGCGAATTTCTCAATTGCTTAGTGTATACGAGAAGGTGTATGATTCAGTAGTTAACACCAATAAGTCCACTTTCAAAGGACAAATATCTTTGTTTGATATGTCTGGTGATACAAAGCCTAAAGAAAATACTTTTTCCAATATATTGCCGGATATAGACGAATTATCTGAAAGAGAATTATCGTTAATGGAAAAAGAAATACTTGGGATATATCTAACAAACAACCCTATTCGTGAGTATCAAGATTTATTATCTAAGAGAGTAACGGCGTATACAAAAGATATAAGAGATGCATATGATGAGGGGAAACTCAAAAATGGACAAAAGGTTATTATAGGCGGCATAATAGATAAGAAGCAGGATATATTGACAAAGAAAAAAAATCTTATGGCTCGTATCAGGTTAGAAGATATGTACGGCAGTGTGAATATTCTTGTAATGTCTAAAGTTATAGAAAAGTATAGGGATCTATTGGTAGAAGGTAATGTTGTTTTAATGCGAGGGATAGTCAAAATATCAGATGAGGAAGAAGGAACACTTTTTTGCGAAGAAGTGTACGACATAAACGATACATCATTGATGAAAAAAATGCAGATATTGTATTTAAGAGTAGCAAAAGATGAAGAAGATACGCAAAGGGAAAGTCTTATAGCATTACTTAAATATTTTAGTGGTAATGTACCTGTATATATGTGCAGAGAAGGGGAAGAAAAGGCAATATTGTTGCCAAAAGAAAATTGGATTATACCAAATGATACATTGATTAGTGAGTTAAATGAAAGATTGGGAGAGGAGAATGTAAAACTTGTAACAAAATTAGTGTAGTTTCTCCTCTCTAAAGAGGGTGTACTAATTAATTCCAGCGGCTATGTAGATGCATTTTTGGTGGTTTGCGTCTATTTTCCCGTCGGAGTGTCGAGTGCTGTTTAAAAAATGTATATCCATTACGCCATCGATTGAATTGTCTTTTACCCAATCGAAGTTATAGCCTGTACCATAGTTGCCGCTTCTAGTATCTATTATTATGCCACCAGGGTAGTTATCGTTTCCAGCATGAGAAAAACTTGACATGCTTGCAGCTAAAGTACGATCTTGGTAATTTATCAATATTGGTCTTGTATCCCACGAAAAAGTGCCTCCCCATATATTTTTTATAATATTTGCATCATCAGAAGTTAGTGGTTCACAATCTGCATGAGAGCTACCTGTAGTTCTTTTCATGTAGAATGATCTGCCGCTAAAAAAGTCAGTTACTTTGAATACAGCGTTTACGGGTAAAACATAGTTTGCTTCGGTTTCCCAATCAAGAAGTTCGCCAAATGAATCACCTAAAGTTTTTTTGATGCCTATGTTATGTACGGGGATTTTTAGAGAATCACCAATTTTAAGTGCTGAATTTTGAGTTAAATTATTTGTATCTAATAACTCTTGTAAAGGGATGCCATATTGGATAGCTATGTTCCAAAGTGTGTCGCCTGATATAACAGTGTGATATGTATAGCTAATTGAGTTTGATGGAAGTAATATAATCTTTTCACTGGGTGGAATAGTGCTATCTTTAGGTAGTATGACAATATCTCCAACATCTAATAGTGTTGATTGATTTGCGTTGTTTAGTTCTAAAATATCAAAAAAATTTAAATTGTAGAGTTTGCTGATTTTGAAAAAACTGTCCCCGGAAAGAACAAAGTGCACATTAAATTTTTCAATGTCACATGTGGGTAACAATACAACATCATCAATATCTAGTAGACTGTTTTGTGTAGCATTGTTTAGTGCTAATAAATCAAAAAAATTTATTCCAAAGCTTTTGGCAATGGACCAAAAGGATTCACCAGACACAACTGTGTGTGTGATGAGATTGTCGCTAAATGCAAATGCACTACTATTGCATAAAGCAATTAGCAAAACTGAAAGCCAGAAAAGTTTCTTCATAAAAATACCTCCTAAGCATAGTAGCAATTAGATTACAACAATGATATCGAAACATTAACACACAAATATTTGTATCAATTTTTGCCAACATAGATGAAATTTTTTAAAAAATATGATAATATGATAAGGAAGACATAAAAGGGACATGGGGGATTGTATATGGGCAAGAGAGGAGCTTTTATAAAAGCAAGTAAGACGGGGGATAAAGAAAAGGTTTCTAAATTAATAAATACAAGGATTAGCGTTAACACATGTGATCTTATGGGCACAACGGTACTTATGCATGCGTGTAACAATAATAATATTGAAGTAGTTAAAATTTTACTTGAACAAGGTGCAAATGTAAATATGCAAAACATGAGAGGAATAACGGCGTTGCATATTGCATGTGACAAAGAAAATATAGAAATAGTAAAGGTCTTGTTGTCATACGGAGCAAGTGTTTGTTTGGCAGATGATATTGCGGGGAATACTGCATTACATTGGGCTGTAGCAAGAAACAATATAGCTATAGCAGAAGTATTATTGGGAACAGGTGTTAACATAGATATACCATCTAAAATTGGGGCTACAAGTTTACATCTTGCATGTCTTACTGGAAATAAAAAGATAGTACAATTTTTGATTGATAAGGGTGCTAATGTGGATGCTGTTTGTGGGAAAAAAGGATTAGGGTTAACTCCGTTACATGTGGCATGTACGTATACTGATGCATTCAAAAAAGATAAAGAATCAATAAAAGTTAAAGTAAATGATTTAGACTCAACAGTTTTGTTCCATCCAGTATTTTCTGATGAAGATGATGAGAGAAGGGAAATAGTTGAGATTTTGATAAAGAATGGCGCAAGTATTGGTATTAGAAATATCAACAATAGTAAAGCAATTGATCTTACACATGATGAAGGTATAATAAAGTTAATAAAAGATAAAGAAGAATTTATTAATGAACATTTTATGGGATATTTTATGTACGCATGTAAAGATGGAGATATAAAGGCAGTAGAAGAATGCATAAAAAAGGGAATAGATGTGAATTTGAAAAATAGATTTGGGTGTACAGCGCTAATGTATGCTAGTGGAAAAGGAGAATTGTCTATAGTAAAAATGCTACTTAAAGAAGGAGCTTATATAAATGAGAGGAATAAGTATGGGGAAACAGCTTTGTTTAACGCAAGTATAAAATGCCATAGGGATGTAGCAGAAATACTTTTGGAATGTGGAGCAGAGGTGGATTTAAGAGAAGTCGGAAAGTATTCTGTTTTGACTTATTTGTGTTTTCTAGACTATAAAGATATGGTGGAATTATTTTTGGAGAATGGTGCAGATATAAATTCTACATCGCATAGCATAACAGACTTGATAAGTGCATGTGCACAAAATGACAAAGATGTAGTAAAGGCATTGTTAAAATATGGAGCAGATCCTAATGTGGTAGATGATTGCGGGCAAACGGCATTGCATGTGGCTAGTGCAAAGGGATATAGAAATATTGTAACACAATTGCTTATAGGTGGAGCAGAAGTTAACAAAAAAGATATATTTGATAGAGCTCCAATTGATATTGCGCAAAAAAAAGGAATGTATAATATAGCTAAAGATCTAATTGACAATGGATGTGAGGTTACCATACAGATCGTAAACTGGGTATTGAAAAGTAAGAATTCGGATCTAATAAAAGCACTAGCAAAAAGAAAAGATATGTATAGATATGTTGTAAGAAGATTAATTGCTGATAATAATATAGAATTATTACATGAAGTTAAGCAAGAACGAAGAAAAAATGATAATTTCAAAGTGTGTGAACAAGAAGTTGTAAAAGTTTCAGATATTAATAAATTAGGAATGGGAAGGGTTTTGTGAGGTAAATGAAAAAAAGTGTAGCAACATATACTCTAGGATGTAGAGTTAATCAATATGAAACAGATGCAATTTTGGATTTATTTAAGGAAGGAGGATATATAATAAAAAATTTTGATGAGTATGCAGATGTATATGTGATAAATACGTGTACAGTTACAAGCCTAAGTGATAGGAAATCACGTCAAATTATAAGACGTGCGAAAAAAAATAATAAAAATTCAGTAGTTGTTGCTGTTGGCTGTTATGCACAAGCAAAGCCTGATGAAGTGTCCAAAATTGATGGTGTGGATATAGTGGTTGGCAATAACGAGAAGAGTAGAATTGTGGAGCATGTTGAAAATTATATGAAAGACAAAGAAAAGAAGAGTTTTGTTTGTGATATAATGAGGGTAAAAGAGTATGATAATTTAAAATTAAGTAGCACAGGAGATAGAACAAGAGCATTTGTTAAAATACAAGATGGATGTAATAATTTTTGTAGCTATTGTATTATACCATACGTTAGAGGGCCAGTAAGAAGTAAAGATCCTAAGCTTCTTATAAAGGAGATAGAGGATTTAGCAATGGCGGGGTACAAAGAAGTAGTGCTAACAGGTATCCATGCAGCGTCATATGGAAAAGATTTAGGTAATATAGATTTGGTGGATTTAGTTTATGAGGTATACAAAATAGAAGGGATAGAAAGAATAAGATTTGGATCGCTTGAACCCAAGATAATAGATGAAAGATTTATAAAAATGTTTCATGATTTATCTTCTAAGGTGTGTAATCATTTGCATATTTCTTTACAGAGTGGATGTGATGAAACACTAAAGAGGATGAATAGAAAGTATAAAGCATTGGAGTACAAAACATCAGTAGAATTATTAAGAGATAACGTGCCGGGTATATTAATATCGACTGATGTGATTGTAGGTTTTCCACAAGAGACAGATGAGGAGTTTAGAGAAACTTATGAGTTTTTGAAAGAGATTAATTTTTATAAGATACATGTATTTAAGTACTCTAAAAGAGATGGAACTAGCGCTTCTAAAATGTCAGGTCAGGTATTGGATAGTGTCAAAGAAAAAAGAAGTGAAGACTTGATAAGATTGTCTAATAGTGGTACAATAAAATATAATAGGGAGTGTGTTGGAACAAGAGTAGATGTTTTAGTGGAAAAGATGCGAGCTGATGGGTATTATGAAGGTTTGACAAGTAACTATATACGTATATTAATTGAAAGTGATGTTAAGTTGCTAAGAGGTGAGATATACAATGTTCATTTGAAAAAGTTAGATAATGATGGTATAATTGGCTGTATAACAAAATCGGGGGAGGAAGTTCTGTATGGAAAATAACAATACAATGATGTTTAGTGTTGATAATGAGAAAGAACAGAAGGTGGAGAGTGTTCTCTTGCCGGTGTACAGTGCACTAAAGGAGAAGGGATACAATCCCATAAACCAGATAGTTGGTTACCTAATATCAGGGGATCCAGCTTATGTCACTAATTATAAAAATGCTAGAAATTTGATAAGTAAATTGGAAAGGGAAGAGATATTAGAGGATGTGCTAGGGTTTTACATAAAGAATAATTCTCTTTAGTTAGAAACGAATATGAGGATATTGGGAATAGATTTTGGAGAAGCAAGAATTGGAGTGGCTGTTAGTGATCCGTTTGGATGGACAGCGCAGGGGATAAAGACAATACATTGGAAGAATGACATAAATTGTCCGATAGAAGAGATAATAGAAATAATAAATGAATATAGTATAGAGAAAGTAGTTGTAGGTATGCCTAAAAATTTTAATAATACATTGGGAGAGAGAGCACGTCGTACCTATGAGTTTATTTCTGTTTTAAAGGATAGTATAAATCCTGATATTGATGTAGAAGAGTGGGATGAAAGATGTTCTACGATATGCGCCATGAATACACTAAATGATATGTGTGTGCCAGGGCGAAAGAAGCGAGGGCTAATAGATAAGGTGGCAGCAGTGCATATTTTGCAAAATTATTTAGACTATATTTCGAATAATAAGGTATAATTTTTATTTAATAGTAGACGATTATAGTTAAGCAAGAGTTATTAGTGTGGTGTAAAAAATTCTGTAAAACTGGCCGCGAACTTATGGCTTGTGGGATATTTAGCTATGAATTAGTTAGTGGTTTCAATAGTCAGAATAAAAATAAAAAAACATATATATTAGGAGGTATAGAATATGAGTGAAGAGAGAGATGATATTCTCGTATTGATTGATGAAAAAGGAGAAGAAGTAGAATTTGAGTATCTAGACACAATTGAAATGGACAATAATGAATATGCAGTTTTATTGCCAGTTGATGATGAAGATGAAGACGAAGAAGCAGAGACAGAAGAAGTTGTTATTTTAAAGCTAGATAAAGATGATAACGGGGAAGATTCTTTTGTCAGTGTTGATGATGAGGCTGAACTTCAAAAAGTGTTTGCTGTATTCAAAAAGAAAGTTCAAGAGCAGTACAATTTTGAGGATTAATTTAAGTCTTAAAAATTTTTTCTAAAGATTAAAAGTATCTAAAAATTTAGTTTAAAAGATTTATAATTGCATGGTCCCCCGGTTGGTGTGAAAGCTTATTTGAGACATCGGGGGATATAGTGCACGAGTCTCTTAATATATGTGAAAATATTATTTGGCAACAAAAACCAGTGATATTAGTATCATACAATCAAAAACAATTCCGAAACATTCTAAACAAGGGCATAAATGATTAACATCAGAATAAGGATTTTTAACTGTCAGGTGGCGTTTATATATATTGACTTAATACAACAGTGATTAAGGAGATGATAGATATGTCGGAGATGAAAAAATGTTTTAAGAAACATTTACTACCATTGCTCCCCTTAAGAGGGCTAACAGTTTTTCCTAATATGATTTTACACTTCGATGTTGGCAGAAAAAAATCTGTACAGGCATTAGAAGAGGCAGTTATAAATGATCAATTAATTTTCCTTGTAACACAAAAAGATGCAAAGAATGAAGATCCTGGACCTGAGGATATATATAAAATAGGAACCATATCAAAAGTAAAACAATTATTGAAATTGCCCGGAGATACAATAAGAGTATTAGTTGAAGGAGTGTGTCGTGCACATATATCGAAGATCAAACAATATGAACCGTTTTTTATGGCAGAGTTAGTGGAGAGAAAAGTATATGATGAGATGTCATTTGAAACTGAAGCTTTAAGACGCAAATTAATTAGTGTATTTGAGGAATACGCAAAATTTAACAGTAAAATATCGCAAGATGTTTTGTTGTCAATATTGTTAATAGAAGATAATAGCGAGCTAACAGATGTTATATCAGCGAATTTATTACTTAATATAGATGAAAAACAAAAGATATTAGAGGAATTTGTTATAAAAGATAGAATGGAGCTTTTAATAGAAATTATACTAAAAGAGATTGAAATAATGGATATAGAAAAAGATATATCTATAAAAGTAAAAAAACAGATGGAAAAAACACAGAAAGAATATTATTTGCGCGAGCAGATGAAGGCGATTCAAAAGGAATTAGGAGATAAAGATGGAATTTTAGGAGAAGTGGCAGAGTACCAAGAAAAAATGAAAGAAAGAAATCTTCCTGAAGAGGTTACAAAGAAAGTCAACAAGGAGTTAGATAGATTGACTAAGATGTTACCTGGTTCAGCTGAAGGAACTGTGATAAGAAGTTATCTAGATTGGGTGTTAGATGTTCCGTGGGATGTTGAAACAAAGGAGATTGTTGATATAAAAAGAGCAGAGAATATATTAAATGAAGATCATTATGGATTGGAAAAAGTAAAGGAGAGAGTGCTTGAGTATTTAGCTGTTAGAGAGTTAAAAAAAGATTTAAAAGGTCCTATATTGTGTTTAGTTGGACCACCTGGAGTAGGTAAAACATCAATAGCCAAATCAATAGCTAAGGCACTTAATAAAAAATATGTTCGGATAGCATTAGGCGGGGTTAAGGATGAGGCAGAGATACGAGGACACAGACGTACTTACGTTGGTGCTATGCCAGGAAGAATTGTAACAGCAATAAAACAGGCCGGATCGATGAATCCTCTTGTGTTGTTAGATGAGATAGATAAAATGAGTAGTGATTATAGAGGATCACCTTCTTGGGCAATGCTTGAAGTGCTGGATGGAGAACAAAATAACACATTCAGAGATCACTTTATGGAACTAGACATAGATTTATCTAAAGTTATGTTTGTTACAACAGCTAATTCATTAGAGACAGTGGACAAGCCGTTATTAGATAGAATGGAAGTTGTTGAATTGTCTAGCTATGTTGAGGAAGAGAAAATAGAAATTGCACAAAGATATTTGTTCCCAAAGCAAATATTGGCAAATGGTTTGGAAAAGTATACAATAAAGTATGATAAGGATGTTATAAGAGATATAATAACTTATTATACAAAAGAAGCTGGAGTTAGAAACCTAGAGAGAAGTATTGCAAGAATATGCAGAAAGATTGCTAAAAAGATAATAGAGACAAATCAGAAAACAATAACAATATCAACAACTAATTTGGAAAAATTCTTAGGAAAGAAAATTTATAGAAGCGATAAAATAGATTTGAAAAATCGAGTTGGAGTGGTTAGAGGATTAGCGTGGACACCAGTTGGTGGTGATACATTAGAAGTAGAAGTAAACATAATGCCTGGAAAAGGTAATGTTGAATTAACAGGGAAATTAGGGGATGTGATGAAGGAGTCAGCAAAGGCGGCGATTAGTTGCATAAGATCACGAATAGATGAATTTGATATAGATAAGGATTTCTACAGTAAATATGACATACACATACATGTGCCAGAGGGAGCTATACCAAAAGATGGGCCATCAGCAGGAGTTACAATAGCAACATCAGTTTTGTCGGCTCTTATGAATGTTCCAGTAAAAAGAACAGTTGCAATGACAGGAGAAATAACACTAAGAGGAAGAGTATTGCCGATAGGTGGATTGAAGGAAAAGGTTATAGCAGCGTATAAAGCAGGTATAACAGAAGTTATAATTCCTTTAGATAATAAAAAAGATATAGATGATATACCGGAGAATATAAGGAAAAAGATACGATTTATTATGGCAGATAATATAGATACAGTATTTAAACATGCATTAGTTAGAATAAATTATAGAAATAGTTTAGATATAAAAAATAGTATAATGGGATCAGAAACTATTACAATTAAGCCAGAGGAGACAGTATTAGTTTAGGATTTTAGTCAAAGACTCTTCAAAAAGAGCCTTTGACTAAAATTATTTTTCAACTACTTCCATCTTAGATATAGATACTTCATAAGCAGTTTTAGAGAGAACGTTTCCGTCGGAGTTCTTTTTTTGATAATTTCTAGATTGGATTCGTCCCCATAATTTTATTCGATTTCCAACTTGTAGTTTTTCGCAGTATCTGGCATTCCTACCCCATGCTATGCATGGTATGTAGTCAGATCTGTTGTATTGTCTATTTACTGCAAGTATTAAATCACTAATTTCTCTACCAAAAGGTGTAACCCTATATATTGGAGGTTTGCATAAAAAACCATCTAAAAATATTTGATTTGGATTATAATGTTTTGTCCCTTCATCCAAGATTTCAACTTCTCTTGCGAAAACAGTAAGAATAAGTCTGTTATTCTCGCCATCTTGATTATTATAAGATCTAAATTGACCGATTATTTTTAAATTTGTACCAACTTCCAGGTTATTTATTGGAATTAGTCTTTCAGATATTGTAACAGGGATAGTATCAGAACTATCGCTCAACCGGTTTATGTTTAGCATAAATTTATAAAATTTTTCTCCATAGAATTCATGATTAGGTTCTAGAGGTGAGGCAATTTTTCCTAAAACAGTTACAGTGTTATTAGCGACTGTACTTTCGTTCATATTTAGTTTCTCCTTTCATGAGATATAATGTTATCTATTTTTTTAGTTTTCCTATTTGAATGTTTATTCATGCATTATAGAAAATAGAAGTATAATTTGGCAATAGATCTAGAGTATTGAGTTTAGATCTATGCCACTTACCATTGCAAGCATAGCAACAGCTAACATGTTGTAAGGATTGATAGAATGGTAAGGTAATTTAAAAACATATTCTTGTGGTTCAAATGTGATGCCATTGTAAGAGTGAATGGTTTTGGTTAGCGAGCACATAAAACTTGAATCATATAAAAAATCACCAATACTAGAGGTTGAAAGATTGGCGAGATTATTGAAACCATAAGTGATTATGTGACAATGTTTTAAAGAAAAATAATTGAATACATCGAAGTTATCGGAGTTTATTATAAGGTATGCATTTGGTTTTAAGAGAGATAATATGCTTTTTAATACAGAAAATGAATTTTGTATAAAGCTTTCTGTAGATCCATCTAATATTAAAATATCAAATTTTATGTTTTCAAACATCAAAGCATGTATGTCAGACAACGATGTTTTTATGATGAATATTGTATAAGCGTCGTTGCTTACAGATAGGCTTTGTATCCAATTTTTACACCGTGTATCAATAACGTGTATATTCCATTGTGTAGAATTGAATATAGATTTTATAAAATCGATAGTTGTTATTGAATCTTCTGGTTCAATCATGCAAGCTAAAAGCATTGTGACAACCTCTCTTTAATTTTTATTTACTTTTATGTTGTGTAATTTAAAACTAAAATATACAAAGATCACTATAGACTAATTAATATTAGCCTATAGTAAGTTTTCACGTAGATAAAGATGGATTATTTTGATTTTTTTGCATAGATCGAGCAGGTAAAACAAATGAATCTATAATGGTTGTGTTTGATAGAGCATCGACGTCAAGTTTAAAATTTTTAATGGCTAGTAATATTGTATCAATAGCATCTTTTTCTTTTACAGAAAGATTGTTGTCTGGATCTAAGTACATTTTTTTCATCGTGTTATAAGCATAATTAGTTGATAATTTATGTATAAATGTTTTAGCTTCGTTTATTTTATCCAAAGAAAGATTAAGACTATTTAAACCTTTGTTAACTTCAGTATTGCCAAGGTGGAATGGAACTCTTTGAATAGAAAATCTACTAATGTCATGATAGTATTTCTTAAGACAAGACACAAGTAAAGGTGCATCTTTTAGTTGTAAAGATATTTTTATTATGATTTTTAAATTTTCTGGATTTTTGCTTTTAGATAATACTTTTAAATATTTGCGGGATGCACCAAATATGTCTTTATCATAGATTAAAGCTCCTTTTTTTATAAGATAGTGGGTAAGTTTTAGATTTTTTTCACGTATAGACATATTAAGAGGAGTGAATCCCTTTTTGCTTAGTACATTTATATTAGCACCAAGCCTTGCCAAACAACGAAGCATGTTGCAATTTTTCATATTTAAAGCAAGAATCATAGGACATACACCTCTATCATCCATAATATTTACATCGGCGCCAAGACGGGCTAAAAGCCTAACACCAGATATGTTGTTAAGGTAGGTGGCAAGGTATAACGGGGTTTCACCAAATCTATTTCGTATATCAATTTTTGCACCATGATCAATCAAAAATCTACAAAGATTGGTATCATTATAATACAAAGAATAAAACAAAGGAGTATACCCATGAATATTTACAGCGTTTACATTGGCTCCATTTTCAACTAGACATTTGACTAGTTCAAAGCTTCCGAATGTAGCCATATGAAGTGGTGTTAAGCCGTAGTCATCTTTGACATTAAGATCTTCACCAAGTTCAATTGATTTATGTAATAAATCTAGGTTGTTACTTAGAGCAGCATAAAAAGCTAAATTTAAATTTGGATCATTTACAGATAGTTGATTGTTAAACCCTCTTCTTGTACTATACATAAAAATGACCTCCTAAATTTTGTTTGTGAAGTACTATAATACAATTATATTGTATTTTTTGACATTATGGTATAGATTTTTTTTATCTAAAATTTAGTGATTCATCTCTTACTTCTATAAGTAATGGATAAATCGCTAGAAAAATATAGTGATAAATTCTAAAGACGGGAAGAGTTTTATGGCAAAAATTTGTGATATAGGTAGGGTGGAGAATGCAGCAGAAAAACGATTATAGGGGACTTAAATTTTGGAATCTTTTAGTTTTGCCCCTTGACACATACAAAAAAAAAGATTAGAATTAGTGTTGTGAGACTTGTAAATTGAATAGCTGATACAAAGGAGGTGGGTACTATAAATACCGGGGTTATGATAGTGTTATTTATAGGGTTAATTATTTTAATTACAATATTGAAATATATTTGGAATTTTAGATTTAGTAAAGGTTTTAAAGAGGGAATAGAAGAGAGAAAAAAAAGAGAAGCAGAGGATTTAGCCAATGCTGAGAGTGGGGCAGCAAAGATTATTAGTGAAGCTGAAAGAATGGCAGAGAATAAAAAAAGAGAGCTCCTTATAGAGGCAAAGGAAGAAATTCAAAAGTGCAGAGTAGAAATTGAAAAAGAAGTAAAAGAACGTCGTGGAGAGTTACAGCAGCAGGAGAAGAGACTAATCCAGAAAGAAGAAATGTTAGATAAAAAGATGGAGGCAGTCGAACAAAAGGAAGCAATTGCAGATCAAAAAGCTTTAGAAATTGAGGAAAAACAGATTGAAATATTAAAAATTGAAGAACAAAGAGTGCGTGAGCTTGAACGTATTTCAAAGCTTTCTGTTGATGATGCGCGTGCATATCTTTTAAATAAGGTAGAAAATGAGATGAAATACGAAACAGCCATGCTTATAAAAGATATAGAGACAAAAGCTAAGTTGGAGGCAGATAGAAGAGCTAAAACAATTGTGGCTAATGCGATACAAAAGTGTGCTGTTGATCATGCGTCTCAGGTTACTGTTTCTACAGTTACGTTACCAAATGATGAAATGAAGGGAAGGATAATTGGTAGGGAAGGTAGAAATATAAGAGCGTTAGAGACATTAACAGGGGTAGATATTATAATAGATGATACGCCAGAGGCTGTTGTATTATCGGGGTTTGATCCTGTTAGAAGAGAAGTAGCAAGAATTGCTCTAGAAAAGCTTATACTTGACGGAAGGATTCATCCGGCCAGAATAGAAGAAATGGTGATTAAAGCCAAGGAAGAAGTAGATGAGTTTATTAGACAGGAAGGGGATAGGGCTACATTTGAGACCGGTGTTAACTCTATACATCCTGAGATAGTAAAGTTACTTGGAAGACTTAGGTTTAGAGCAAGTTATGGTCAGAATGTGTTGAATCATTCAATAGAGGTTGCGCATTTGTCCGGTCTTATGGCAGAGGAATTAGGTTTGGATGTTTCGTTAGCGAAGAGAGCTGGTTTGTTGCATGATATAGGTAAGGCAGTTGATCATGAAATAGAGGGATCTCATGTTACAATTGGTGGAGATATTGCTAAGAAATATGGTGAGAACGATCTTATTGTGAATGCTATATTGTCGCACCATGGAGATATTGAGCCAACATCTGTAATTGGAGTAATTGTACAGGCTGCAGATTCAATTTCGGCAGGAAGACCTGGTGCTAGAAAAGAAACATTGGAGACTTACGTTAAGAGGTTAGAAAAGTTAGAAGAGATAGTAACATCATTTGAAGGTGTAGAGAAATGTTATGCGGTACAAGCAGGAAGAGAAATAAGAATAATGGTTAAACCAGATGAAGTGTCAGATATAGAGATGGTTATAATAGCTCGAAATATTGTAAAGAGAATAGAGGATGAGTTAGATTACCCAGGACAAATAAAAGTGAATGTTATAAGAGAAATGCGTGCAATTGAATATGCAAATTAATAATAACATACAATAGATAGCGTGTATGTATACAGAATATATCACGCTTTTGTTGTATTTATAAGAAATGGAAGTAGGAGATAAAGGGTTATGGTAAGGGTACTATTTATAGGAGATATTTATGGGAATTTAGGTAGAAAGACGCTAAAAAAATACATAGCGGATATAAAAAGAGAAAAAAATGCGGATTTTTGTATTGTAAATGGAGAAAATTCGGCAAGTGGAAGAGGGATAACTTACGCTATTGCATCTGAGTTTTATAAGTTGGGTGTTGACTGTATAACTCTAGGAAATCACACGTGGGGAAAAAATGATATATTAAATTTCATAGATGACGATGCAAAGATGGTTCGTCCTGCAAATTATCCAATAGGGTCACCTGGCCAAGGAAGTAGGGTTATAGAAAATGATAAAGGTTTAAAAATAGGGGTTGTTAATGTATTAGGTAGAGTATATATGGATGGAGTCGATTGCCCATTTAAGGCGATAGAAAGAGAAGTGTCTTATCTAAAAAAGTTTGTCAAGGTAGTTATTGTTGATGTACATGCGGAAGCCACCTCGGAAAAGTGTGCGATAGCATGGGATTTCGACGGTAAAGTTAGTGCGATATTGGGTACGCATACGCATGTGCAGACATCAGACGAAAGAATACTTCCTTTTGGTACAGCATTTTTAACAGATGTAGGTATGACAGGTCCGTATGATGGGGTA
Source organism: Clostridiales bacterium (assembly GCA_017961515.1). Classification (NCBI taxonomy): domain Bacteria; kingdom Bacillati; phylum Bacillota; class Clostridia; order Eubacteriales; species Clostridiales bacterium. Next base: position 44,440 of record JAGCXC010000013.1, read on the forward strand.
ATAGGTGTTGATAGGAACATAATAATAAAAAGGCTTAAGACAGCAATGCCGCAAAAATTTGAATCAGCGACAGGGTTATCTCAGCTAAACGGAGTGTGTTTAGATATAGATGAAAATACAGGTAAAGCTATGGCTATAGAAAGGATTAGTTATAAGGCTTTAGATGTGAAATAGGTATTTTATATAGCGTGGTTATGGTAAGGTTAAGTAATAGGTTAGAGGGTGAGATTTATTTTTATGCAAGAAATATATTTTGATAATGGAGCTACTACAAAGCCTTGTAGTGAGGTAGTTGATGTTATGGTAGATAAATTTAATAATACATATGGTAATTCATCTGCATTGCACAAAAAAGGTATGGAGGCTGAGTATGTATTAAAGGATGCAAGATCGGCGATTGCTGAAACCTTGCGTGCTAGTGCTAAAGAGATAATATTTACATCTGGTGGAACTGAGTCAAATAATTTTGCAATAAAGGGATTTCTTAAAAGAAATAGAGGAAGGCATATAATAACTACAAAGATAGAACATCCATCTGTGTTGGAAGTGTTTAGGTATATGGAAACTTTGGGTTATAGAGTAGATTATCTGGATGTTTTAAGTAATGGCACAGTGGATTTAAATAAATTTAGAGGTAGCATATGTGAAGATACAAGCCTAATAAGTGTGATGTATGTCAATAATGAAACAGGTGCTATACAACCCATACAAGAGATAATTGATATAAAAAATGAGATTAAGCCCGATATAAAAGTACATGTTGATGCGGTGCAGGCTTATGGTAAACTAGATATCAATTTAAACAAACTAAGAGTTGACATGATGTCGATTAGTTCGCATAAGATACATGGCCCAAAGGGAGTAGGTTGCCTTTTTGTAAGGGAAGGGGTAAAGATTAGTCCATGTATGCTAGGCGGAGGGCAGGAAAATGGCCTACGTTCAGGAACAGAGAATGTTCCATCCATTGCAGGATTTGCAAAAGCCTGTGAAATAATGTATGCTAATATAAATCTTAATTATGAGAAACTTAAGGGACTAAAAGAGACCTTTTTGCATGAGTTATCAAAAACGGATGTTGAGTGTGAGATTATATCGCCAGAAGATGGATTACCATATATATTAAATGTTGCATTTTTGAATACAAAATCAGAGGTAATGTTACATCATTTAGAAGACAGAGGAATTTATGTGTCAACAGGGAGTGCGTGTTCTGAAAAAAGAAAGAAATATAGTCATGTATTGATGGCTATGGGAAAGAGACAGCAGGTAATAGATGGAGCTATAAGATTTAGCTTTTCACACTTTAACACGGAAGAAGAAGTGAAAAAAACAGTGGCTATAATAAGAGAGATTATACCGTATATTTATATAAAACGTGGGGGAAAGAATAGAAGATGAAAAAGATTATATTAGTAAGATGCGGAGAAATTTTGTTAAAAGGTTTAAATAGGTCAGTGTTTGAGGACAAACTTATTAAGAATATAAAGAGATCCTTGTACGGGCTTGGTGTTATAAAGGTAAGAAAATCTCAATCTAGAATATATGTAGAACCAGAGTCAGATGAGTATGATTTTGATTTGGCAGTAGATAGACTAAAAAGAGTATTTGGTATAGTATCGCTTAGCATAGTATTTAAAGTAGATACAAATTTTGATGTTATAAAAGATAGAGTTTTAGATATAGTAAACATAATATTAAAAGAGAACAACTATAAAACATTTAAAGTTGAGACAAAGAGGGGAGATAAGAGCTTTCCTATGACGTCACAAGAGATAAGTTGTGAAATAGGGGGAGTTATACTAGATCATCATAATGATTTGGTTGTTGATGTTAGTGATCCAGATTTTGTAGTGTATCTAGAGGTAAGAGAGGATACATATATATATAGTGAAAAAATAGATGCAAGTGGAGGGATGCCAACTGGGACAAGCGGAAAAGCTATGCTATTGCTGTCAGGTGGAATTGATAGTCCTGTTGCAGGATATAGTATTGCAAAAAGAGGAGTTGAGATAGAGGCTGTTCATTTTTATAGTTATCCCTACACAAGTCAAAGAGCAAAGGACAAGGTAATAGAGCTTGCTAAAATAGTTGCAAAGTACTGTCATGGCATAAAATTACACATAGTCCCATTTACAGATATACAATTGGAGATAAATGATAAGTGTCCACAACAAGAGATGACAATAATAATGCGTCGTATGATGATGCGTATTGCAGAAAAAATTGCAGTTAAGGATGAGGCAACTGCATTAATTACAGGGGAGAGTATAGGGCAGGTTGCAAGTCAAACAATGAGTGGGTTATATGTAACTGATAGAGTAGTACAAATGCCAGTATTTAGGCCGTTAATAGGTATGGATAAAAATGAAGTGATAGATATAGCTAGAAAAATAGGTACATTTGATACATCGATATTGCCGTATGAGGATTGTTGTACGGTTTTTGTCGCGAAGCATCCTAATACTAAACCTAAGCTTAATAAAATAGAAAAATTTGAAGAGGTACTAGATATAGGAAATCTCGTATCAAAGGCAGTAGATGCTATAGAGGTAATAGAGGTAAAAGGGTAAATTTTAAAAAATATTATTAAAGAAGGCTTAAATTGTATGTTTTGTCGCCAAGTATCCATTGGTGGATGCAAGGCGATGTTTTTAGTTTTATAAAAGCATATATATGTATTATAGTGGAAATGGGGAGGAAGTCATTCTTTTTCTAGTTCGCGCAATAATTTATTAAGGGCTTTTTTTTCGATACGAGATACGTACGAGCGAGATATTCCAAGCAGGTTTGCAATTTCAATTTGAGTTTTACTATTGCCATTGTATAACCCATAGCGTAGTTCTATTATGATACGTTCTCTATGTTTTAGTATTTGTCTCATTTTTGAGTAAAGATTTTTTATTTTAAGTTTTAATTCTACTTTAGAGAAAATATCTGGTTCATCGCAGCGAACGATCTCCATAAAGTCTATTATGTTACCGTCTTTGTCAGTGCCAATGGGGTCTTCTAAGTAGACATCGTTACCAAACTTTTTTGAGGCACGTATGTGCATTAGAATTTCATTTTCTATGCATCGGGCAGCGTACGTCGCAAGTTTTGTTCCTTTGTCTATTTCAAATGAAGTTATAGCCTTTATTAGACCTATTGTCCCTATTGATATGTAATCGTCGATTTCGTTCGGATTTGAGCAATATTTTTTTACTATATGTGCTACTAGTCTTAAGTTGTGTTCTATCAAGATATTTTTTGAAGTAATGTCACCATCTTTAAACAGTAGCAAATATTTTTTTTCTTCATCGCTGTTAAGAGGTGCAGGAAAAGAATTGCTAGTTTTAACATATCCTAAAAGTAATACGCCACTGTGTAGTATCCAATTGATGTACGAAACTAGAAAGCCAAACAAAAGAGATCACCTCGCAGTGGGAAAATAATATTAGGTAGTGATATTCTATGAATATAATAAATGTTTAGTGCAAGTCTTATGATGAGGTTTGAAAAAATATTTTAGTTCACGGGTTTAGCTTTTTTGAATATTGTGATATAATGATTGCTGGATTAATAGAATAATTTTAGAATAGAGATGAGAGGATGATAAAGTTGACTAAACCTAATAAGTTAGTAAAAAAAAGAATTGTTATTTTAATGATGGTATTTACTATTGCAATAGTAGGTTTAGTGATAAGAGTCGGTTTTATACAGATAGTTCATGGTGCGTGGTATAGGCAAAAGGCTTATGAACAACATAATAAAGACAGAGAGATAGCACCTAAAAGAGGGGCTATATATGACAGAAATGGTAACGAATTGGCTGTTAGTGCTACGGTAGAAAAGCTGATCATAAGTCCTAAAGATATAAAAAAATCCGGCAAGTCTATTAATGAGATTATAAAAAAGATTGCAACTACATTAGATTTAGACCAGGAGTACGTTGCAAAAAAAGTTCAACGTAACAGCAGGTATGAGATAATTAAAAAACGTATACCAAAGGAAGTTGCAGATGATATACGAAAGTGGAAGAATGACAATAATATAACGGGTGTTTATTTAGATGAAGACGTAAAAAGATATTATCCTAATGGATCACTTGCTGCACATATATTGGGGTTTGTTGGTGATGATAATCAAGGGCTAAACGGGATAGAATTTATTGCGGAAAAATATTTAAAGGGTAGTCCAGGTAAGATATTAAGTGAAGTTGATGCTAGTGGCAGAGCAGTTCCATTCAATGAAGAAAAAAGAATAGAGGCTACTAATGGTCTAAATGTTGTTTTGACTATTGATGAAACAATACAATATTTTGTACAAAGAGCATTAGAACAGGCGATAGAGGAAAATGACGTTTTAGATGGGGCAGGGGCTATAGTGATGGACCCCAATGACGGTGAAATATTAGCAATGGTGTCTAAGCCAGATTTTGATCCAAATGATCCAAGGAAAGCGCCAAAGGGATATGATACAAGCAGATGGAAGGGAAATACTAATGAAGATATAAAAATATTGTCTGAGACTGTGTGGAGAAATAAGACAGTAACTGATACATATGAACCGGGTTCTACATTTAAGGCAATAACATCGGTAGCTGGGTTGGAAGAGGGAGTAGTAACACCAGAAACTTCAGTTAATGATGTTCCTATAAATGTGCAAGGTAGAAGGATAAAATGCTGGAGAGCAAGCCCACATGGCCAGGAGACATTTCGACAAGGTGTGTATAACTCATGTAATCCTGTTTTCGTAAAGGTAGCACAGGAATTGGGTATGGAGAGGTTTTATCAATATGTACGTGCATTCGGATTTATGGATACAACGGGAATAGCGCTTCCAGGAGAGGCGAGGAGTATTTTTCATAAAAAGCCTATAGAGATAGATATGGCAGTTGCGTCGTTTGGCCAGAGGTTCCAGATAACACCGATACAGTTGATAACAGCATATTCGGCAATTGCTAATGGAGGTAATTTGGTAAAGCCTAAGATTATAAAGGAACTAACTAATCAGGATGGACATATTGTAAAGACATTTGAAACTGAAGTAGTTAGGAATGTTATATCGAAGAAGACTGCTGACACGATGAGAGAAATATTAGAGGGTGTTGTTACATACGGAGGAGGAAATAGAGCATACGTTAAGGGATATAGAGTTGGAGGGAAAACTGGTACATCCGAGACGACAACTAAGGATAGATACATAGCTTCTTTTATGGCGATAGCTCCGGCAGATGAGCCTAGAATATGTGTATTGGTTTTGTTGGATCATCCAACAGGAGAAAGTTATTATGGTGGAAGAATTGCTGCGCCGGTTGCTGGTCGAATAGTTGAAGATGTTTTAACATATCTTGATGTTGAGAGGAAATATACTAAAAAAGATATGGAGATGATGGAACAGGAAGTTGAGGTGCCAGATATTTGTGGAAGACTTGCCACAGAGGCTACTGACATATTAACACAGCACGGTTTACTTGCACGAGTTGAAGGAGAGGTAGAAGATTGTATAGTGGAAAAACAATTGCCAAGCGGAGGAGACAAGGTTTCTAAAGGGGCGAATGTTGTTATATATACTAAGAAAAATGAAGGCGAAGTATTAGAATAAGAGTATGGAGGAATAAGAGATGTTGTTAGTAAAGTTGATAGAAGGACTACAGATACAAGAATTCAAGGGAAGTGTTGACATAGATGTAGAGGGTATTGCATGTGATTCAAGAAAGGCTAGGAATAATGGTATATTTGTTTGTATAGATGGATACAAAGTTGATGGACACAATTTTATAGATAATGCTATACAAAATGGGGCAAAAGTTATATTTGTGCAAAAGGATGTAAAAAATTATGACAATGTGACAATAATTAAAGTTACTGATACGAGATATGCATTAGCGTACATATCCAATATATTCTATGGTATGCCGTCAAAAGATCTAAATATGATAGGAATAACGGGTACAAAAGGGAAAACTACAACGACATATATGATAAAATCTATCTTAGAGAAGAACAAAAGAAAAGTTGGGTTGATTGGAACAATAATGAATAAGATAGGGGATTGTGAATTACCAGCAAGTAGAACTACGCCAGAAAGTTTAGATTTACAAGCGTTACTTTGCGATATGAAGGACCAAAGTGTAAGTGATGTAGTAATGGAAGTGTCATCGCATGCATTGGAGTTATCAAGAGTGGAGAAGGTTGCTTTTAATATAGGTGCATTCACGAACTTATCCCAGGATCACTTGGATTTTCATGAGACATTTGATAATTACTTAAACGCAAAGATAAAGTTGTTTAGTTTGTGTGATATGGGAGTTGTAAATATTGATAGTGAATATGGCCCAAAGGTTGTACAAAAATCTAAATGCAAAGTATATACTTATGGTATAAGAAATAATGCAGATTTTGTAGCGTGTAACATAAAAACATATTCAGATAAAGTTGTTTTTGATGTAAAATCTGATATAATAAATGAGAGTATAGAGGTGAATGTACCAGGTATTTTTTCTGTTTACAATGCTCTTTGTGCTATAAGTATTACGGCACTTATGGGAATAGAGCCAAGTGCAATAAAGGCTGGGTTAAGTGATGTTGTTGTTCCTGGGAGAGCAGAGATTGTTGAGGCGAATGATGAATATACAGTAATGATTGATTATGCGCATTCACCAGATAGTCTTAAAAATATACTAGAAACTGTTAAAGGGTATAAGAAAGGACGTTTGGTCAGTGTGTTTGGATGTGGTGGCGATAGAGATAAAGCAAAGAGACCTATGATGGGTGAGATTTCAGGAAGATTAGCTGATTTTACAATAATTACATCAGATAATCCTAGAACAGAAGATCCGGATGTAATAGTAAAAGAGATAGAGGCAGGAATAAAAAATATTACAAAAGAGTATATAACAATAACAGATAGAAAAGATGCGATAAAATATGCAATAGAGAATCATAAGAAAAATGATATTATTGTATTAGCGGGCAAAGGACACGAGACATATCAGATATTTAAAGACAAAACAATTCACTTTGATGAGAGGGAAGTAGTAAGGGATATAATTAAAGGAGAGGGGGCACATTAATTTTGGAATGCATGACAATAGGTGAGATCCTTAGTGCAACTGGTGGACAGCTTCTGCAGGGGTATGAAGAGAGCATAGTGACAAACATATGTACAGATTCAAGAATTGTAAATATGGGTGACTTGTTTATACCTATAGTAGGAGAAAAATTTGATGGGCATCAGTACATAGAAGACAGTATAAGAGCAGGTGCAGCTTCTGTTATAGTAAGCAATAAGCAAAAAATAAAAGACAAGTATGTAAATATTATAGAGGTAGAGAACAGCAAACGTGCGTACCTAGATATTGCAAGTTGGTACAGGAAGAAATTTGTTATACCATTTGTAGGGGTGGTAGGAAGTGTAGGAAAAACGTCGACAAAGGATATGATAGCCTGTGCTTTGGGAAATGTAGAAAGAGTACTAAAGACTAGTGGAAATTTTAATAATGATATAGGGGTTCCAAAGACTATTCTTAGTATAGACAAAAGCCATGATGTGGCTATAATTGAGATGGGAATGAATCATAAAGGTGAGATATCTAGGCTTACCAATGTTGTTAGACCCAATTATGTGGTTATAAGTAATATTGGAGTGTCGCATATAGAAAACTTAGGTTCAAAGGTTAATATTCTAAGGGCAAAATTAGAAGTGCTAGAGGGAATGCAGCCAAATGGAGTAGTATTTATAAATAATGATGATGATATGTTAAATGGTGTGATAGATAAAATAGATTTTGAAGTAGTGACGTATGGCATAAAAAGAGATGCTAAGTATAGGGCAGAAAATATATCTGATAAGGGAGAAGACGGAGTAGAGTTTGACGTAAAAGTAGATGGAGTAACTTATAGAGTATGTGTCGATGCGGTAGGTATGCATAATGTATATAATGCACTTGCGGCGATTGCGGTTAGTAAAAAGATGGGGCTTGACATGAGTGATATAATTAGTGGTATAAAAAATTTTAAGCCAAGTAAGATGCGCCTTAAAGTAGAGGACCGTGGGGGGATAAAGATAATAAACGATTCATATAATGCAAGCCCAGATTCTATGAGAGCTGCAATAGATGTATTGGATAACTTATCAAATAATAGGCGTGGTATAGCTGTGCTTGGTGATATGCTGGAACTGGGCGACTATGCGATTAGTGAGCATGCTAATATTGGTAAATACATAAATGATACAAATGTTAGTTGTGTTGTCGCTGTAGGTGAAAAAAGCAGGTATATAGCAAGTGAGCTAGATGATAGCAAATGTGTGTACTCTTTTGATGATAAAGACAAGGTGATAGACTTTTTAGATAACTATCTGAAACAGGGTGATGTAGTTCTGTTTAAGGGTTCGCGTGGTATGCATTTAGAAGAGATAATAGATGGGATAGATTGTTTTGGATTGGAGGAGTCAAATTGATAGATAGTGGTGTACATTGCTTAATTATGATAATTTTGTCAGCGGTAGTAGTGCTGGCTATTACACCAGTGATGATACCGATATTACATAAATTTAAGTTTGGGCAAACAGTGAGAGATGATGGACCAAAAGAACATCTAAAAAAGATGGGAACTCCTACTATGGGAGGCATAGTATTTATAGTATCTATGGTTATTTTGTCGTGTATTGAGGCGAGATTAGATGCAAGAATTCTTGTATTAGTATTTGTGACATTGGGATTTGGTGCTGTAGGTTTTGTAGATGATTTTATAAAAATAAAAGAAAAAAGAAAAGATGGATTATATCCAAGACAAAAGATGTTTGGGTTGATATTTGTTGCTACAGTATTTGCGGTATGTATAAGAAAAATTGGGATTGACACAGGGGTAGTAGTACCTTTTTTAAAGGGAGTAGTGATAGACTTAAAATATTTATATGTACCATTTGTAGTACTTGTATTAATTTCTACAACAAATGCAGTTAATCTAACAGACGGGTTAGATGGGTTGGCAACTGGAGTAAGCACAATTGTGATGTTATTTTTTATGATAGTTGCAACAAGGGTTTCGGATTACACATACATAAAAATTTTTTGTGCAATAATGTCAGGAGGACTTATGGGATTTTTGGTGTTTAATAAAAATCCAGCAAAAGTGTTTATGGGTGACACTGGGTCATTGGCATTAGGTGGTGCAATAGCGGGAGTTGCTCTTTTGATGAAAAATCCCTTATTATTGATTATAGTATGTGGTGTATGTGTTATTGAGACACTGTCGGTTATTATACAAGTTACTTCGTTTAAACTAAGGGGTAAGAGAGTTTTTAAAATGGCGCCGCTACATCATCATTTTGAATTGAGTGGAATGCGTGAAACAACAGTTGTGAAAATGTTTTGGCTTTTAAGTGTGTTGTTGTGTGTAGTAGGGTATTTTTCCATAACATAAGACTGGGGGAGAAATTGTGAAGAAGAGGCCATTTGATTTTTTGATTTTTTTGACGGTGTTGACTTTATTAGGGTTAGGAACGATAATGGTTTTTAGCGCAGGTTCGCCGCATGCGTATACGTATTTAAATGGTGATACGTATTATTTTTTAAAGAAACAATTGTTATACGCAGCAATCGGACTTGTAGGAATGTTTTTCACAATGAACATAGATTATAGGAAGTTAGGTAAAATATCGCCTATATTGTTTATTGCAAGTGTAGCATTGCTTGCGCTGGTGTGTGTGCCTGGGATAGGTAAGAGCTTAAATGGAGCAAGAAGATGGATTGGTATAGGTGGCTTTACGGTTCAGCCATCCGAGTTTGCTAAGGTAGCAGTTATTCTGTTCTTTTCATACAGTATCTCAAAGAGACAAAATAAGATGACGAGTTTTAAAGAGGGATTGTTACCATATCTTTTATTGGTGGGGGTTATAGCAGGACTTTTATTGGCAGAACCTCACTTAAGTGGTACTATAATAATAGGTGCAGTTGCGTTTATAATACTTTTTGCGGCAGGGGCAAGGATAAAGCATTTTTTGATGCTTGGTGTGCCAGTGTTTGCGGCATTAATAATGTTGATACTAACGTCCGAATATCGGTTAAAAAGATTGATATCTTTCTTAGACCCGTGGAGTGATATACAAGGTGCTGGATGGCAGATAGTGCAGTCTTTGTATGCTATTGGATCAGGAGGAGTGTTTGGTAGAGGACTAGGCAAGAGCTTGCAGAAATTTTTGTATATACCTGAGCCATATAATGATTTTATATTTGCGGTATATGCAGAGGAATTAGGGTTTGTTGGAGTTTTGGCGGTACTTTTGTTGTTTACTATATTTTTATGGAGGGGTATAAAGGTTGCTACGCATGCGAGAGATTTGTTTGGTAGTTTAGTCGCGATAGGGATAACATGTTGGGTAATGGTGCAAATGGTGATAAATATACTTGTTGTGACGTCATCTATGCCAGTAACGGGAATGCCATTGCCGTTTTTCAGCTATGGAGGAACGTCTTTGATATTTTTACTAAGTGGTATAGGAATATTGCTGAATATATCAAGATATACTGATTATGAAAGGATTTGAGGTGAGTTTAAGTCAAGTGAAGATACTAATTGCAGGAGGAGGAACAGCTGGTCATATTAATCCAGGTATTGCTATTGCAAAATCATTGGAGAAGAATATGGATAATCCCGAAATAATTTTTGTAGGGACAAAACAAGGGCTTGAGACAAGATTGGTTCCAATGGAAGGATTTGGATTAGAACTTATAAAAGTGCGAGGATTTAAGAGAAAGATTTCGTTGGATACACTTAAGTCAGTGAAAGATACTTTTTTAGGGATATGTGATGCTGTAAAACTTATAAAAAAAATAAAACCAGATGTGGTAATTGGAACAGGTGGTTATGTGTGTGGGCCTGTACTTATGGTAGCAAAGATTTTTGGAATACCAACACTTATACATGAATCCAACGCAATACCAGGTGTTACAAATAAAATATTGGGCAGATTTGTAGATTGTGTGTGTATTAGTTTTGATGAAGCAAAGAAATATTTTACTAAATCAAAAAAAGTAGTGATTACAGGGAATCCATTGCGCCAAGGAATAGAAAGTAACACAGAGGTAGATGATGGTGGAGTTGTAATATTTGCTGGGAGCAGAGGAAGCCAGACTATAAATACAATAGTGACTAAAATGATTAATAAGTATGGCGAGGATATAGATTTTGATTTGACATTTGCAACGGGGGAAGCACGATATGATGAGGTTGTAGCGAAGATGGGATTAAAGAAAGTTAATATAAATATTGTGCCATATATATTTGATATGCCAAAAGTTATGGGTAGAGCAAAACTTATGGTAACAAGATCAGGGGCTATAACATTAGCGGAGATAACGGCAATGGGGAAGCCATCTTTGTTAATTCCATCGCCTTATGTTACAGCGAATCATCAGGAATATAATGCGCGTGCGTTGGAAAAGAAGGGTGCTAGTTTGGTGCTTTTGGAAAAGGATTTAAATGAAGATGTGTTGTACGAAAATATTGTACGGATTATAAGAGACAATGATAAGCGTGAAAAAATGGCTGCTGCAGCTAAAAGTATGGGTGTAATAGATGCAAATGATAAGATATTTAATGAGGTAAAAATGCTTATAAAATAGGATAGAGATAATAATAAAAAGACGCTTTCGATTGGTATGATCGGAAGTGATTTTTAATGTACCAATGATTTTTGAAAATGTCCTAAAATTTTATCAACATAAGCCCTAAATTTAAGGACATGTTTTTGTATTTATACTAATGTTTTTTAAGCAGCTTTTCTGACATTGTAATTATAATATTTCAACCTTTTATTTCATTTGAAAGAGCATGCATGTGGCTCGCTCTTTATTTCCTCCTTTGTTTTAAAGGATATTTTTAGTATCATCTGGAAGGATAATTTATTTTAGGACATTATCACATTTCAATCAGATACTTTTAAATTTTAAGAGTCTAATTGTTAACATAATAATAATCATAACATATAATTAAAAATAACAATACAGGGATAAAGTTCTTGAAACAGAGTGGAATAAGATGAATAGAAAGAAGTATTTTTTTAATGCAAAATGGTAAAAAAAATGACACATAATAAAAACAATGTTACAATGTTAATGTAAACAAAACATAGAAGGGATGTATTGAAATAGTATAGATGATAGCACAAAAATAAGGTAAATGTTTCACAAATGGAGGAGTGATGGGATAGAAACAAAGAGATGGAGATAGAAATCAATAAGTTTTAAAGAAAGATTTAGCAAAAAACATTGTAAGTGATTTAATGAAAGTATTTAATAAAGTAAAATAGGATGTCGTAAAAGTAAAGATTTAATTGAGCTTGAAAAATTATATATTAATTCATATTGGTAATGGAAGAGAGATAGTAAAGTTGTATAAATAATTATTCTAGAGCTATTTTAAATTATAAAAGTACTAACCAAGCATAGGAAGAATTATGTTTATAAATTTTTTCAAATATGGGAAGGATTTGATTAACATGAAAGAAGAAAAAAAATCAAAACTATTTAAAAATAGAGATATTGAAGAAATAATGAGGTTAGTTGAGGAAAGAAAGATAGATTTAAATGAGAAAGATTTAGATGGGACAACCCTACTTATGCTAGCATGTGAGTATGGGGATGAGAAAATAGTAAAGTTTTTAGTGGAGCATGGATCAGATGTTAATGCAAAAAAAAATGGAGAAAAAACGCCACTTATGTATGCATGTAATAGCGGGAATGAGGAAATAGTAAAATATTTAATTATGAATGGAGCAGATGTTAAAGTAAAAGATGGGTATGGCAAAATTTTAATTATACATGCATGCGAGGGCGGGAATAAAGAAATAGTAAAGTACCTAGTAGAAAACCATGGAGAAGATGTTAATGCAAAGGACGATTATGGTGAGAATTTATTAATGTACTCATGTGAGAGGGGTCACGAAGAAGTAGTTAAATATCTAATAGAAAAAGGAGCGGATGTTAACGTAAAGGATGATTCTGGCATGACTGCGCTTATGTATGCCTGCTTGAAGGGGAGAAATGAAATAGTAAGGTTCCTAGTAGAAGAGCGTGGGGCGGATGTCAATGCGGGTAGTATACGTAATGAGACTCCACTTATGTATGCTTGTTGGAGCGGAAGTGAGGAATTAGTGAGGTATCTAGTAGAAAAAGGAGCGAACGTTAATGTAGAGGATTGGTATGGCAAAATTCTAATTATGCATGCATGCGAGGGCGGAAATGAGGATATAGTAAGGTATTTAGTAGAGGATCATGGAGCAGATGTAAATGCAAGGGATAATTGCGAAAGGACTCTGATTATGCATGCTTGTTGGAGCGGGAACGAGAGAATAGTGAAATATTTAGTAGAGAATCATGGAGCAGATGTTAACGCAATTGATAATTGTGGTGAGACTCCATTGATGAATGCATGTGAGAGAGGTAAAAAAGAAGTAGTGAAGTATTTGCTAGAGCATGGAGCAGAAGTTGATGCAAAGAGTAATTACGACACTACTGCACTAATGTATGCCTGTTGGAGCAAAGATGGGGGAATAGTAAAGTTTCTAGTAGAGAATTATGGAGCGGATATTAATGCAAGTGATAATTGTGGAGAGACTCCATTAATAAATGCATGTAAGGGTGGGAATAGGGAATTAGTAAAATATTTAGTAGAGAATGGAGCAGACGTTACTGCAGAGGGTTATGAAGATAAAACGCCACTAATGTATGCGTGTGGAGGAGGAAAGAGGGAAGTAGTCAAATACTTAGTGGAAGAAAATAAAGTTAATCTTAACGCGAAAAATAAAAGTGGAGAAACCCCACTTATGTATGCATGCTTTCTTGGGAATAGAGAATTAGTAAAGTATTTAGTAGAGTATGGAGCAGATGTTAATGCGAAGGATAATAAAGATAGAACCCTTATTATGTATGCATGTAAAGGAGGGAAAAAGGAGGTAGTTAGGTATCTAGTGGAAGAGCATAGGGTGGATGTTAATGCGAATGATAAAAATGGAGGGACTCCATTAATGTATGCTTGTTGGAGCAGGGACGAGAAAATAGTAAAGTATCTAGTGGGGCATGGAGCGAATGTACATGTAAAAGATAATAGAAAAAGAGACCTTATTATGTATGCATGTGAGAGCAAAAGTGAGGGAATAGTTAGGTATTTATTAGATTGTGGAGTTGATATAAACACAAAGGATAGTGAAGGGAAAACGCCACTTGTATATGCGTATAAGGGTGGTAGTGATGAGATAATGATATATTTAATTGATAGGGGAGCAAATATGGAGGATATAATAGAGGAAGATATAAATGCAGCAATAAAGGTAGCAGGGAAATATCCACCCATGAAATGTGCGCTAGCTATCAAGGATAAAAATGTGAATGGGTTACTGGCTTTAAATGAGTTTTTTGAGAGTTATTGGAGAAATTATAACCAAGTAAATGCGAAGGGGAAGGCGGGTAGGATACTAGAAAGGACAATAAAAGCAGATTGGGCTAATAATTTTGCGAATTCATTAAAAAGATTAATTCCTAAGTTAGATGAGATGAAAAAGGACAATAGGACAAAAGAGGAAGTTGAGAAAATCGACAATGTAAGAAAACAGATTTTTGGATTTGTGAAGGCAGAAAGGGGAGAGTTTGAAAAAGGTATAATCCAAAACATTGGTGAGATTAGGAATAAAAAGTGAAGGGGTAGATATTTTTTAGCAAAAAGACTCCTAATGTTGACAACATAACAATCTTAGTGTACAATTTCAAATAACAATATTGGGATAATTTTCTTGCAATAAAGTGTTTAAAAAGTAGTAGAAAGGATTGTATCAAATATGAAAAAAGAAAAATTGTCACAACTATTTAAAAATGAAAATATAGATGAAGTAGTGCGGTTAGTTGAGGAATGGAAAATAGATTTAAATGAGAAATATTTAAATGGAGAGACTTCACTTATGTTAGCTTGTGAGCTGGGTAAAAAGGAAGTAGTAAAGTTTCTAGTAGAGAATAAAGGAATGGATGTTAATACAAGGGATTATGAAGATAAAACTCCACTTATTTACGCATGTGAAAGTGGAAGTAAGGAAATAGTAAAGTTTCTAGTAGATAAAGGAGCGAATGTAAAAATAAAGGATAAAAGAGAAAGAACTCTTATTGTATGTGCATGTGAGAGCGGGAGCGAGGAATTAGTAAAGTATTTAGTAGAGAATCATGGAGCTAATGTTAATGCAAAAGATTGGTATGACACAACTTCGCTAATGTATGCGTGTAAGAAGGGTAATAAAGAAATGGTAAAGTATTTAATAGAGCAAGGAGCTAGTATCAATGAACGGCGAAATTATTATGGTGCCAACCTATTCATGTATGCATGTAAGAGTGGGAGCGAGGAATTAGTGAAATATCTAGTAGAAGAGCAAGGGGTGGATGTCAGTGAAAAAAATTATGGAAACAAAACTTCATTAATGTATGCATGCGAGAGCGGGAATAAAGAAATAGTAAAGTACTTAGTAGAAGAATATAAGGCGGATGTCAATGCAAAGAGTACGAACCAAAGTACTGCACTTATGTATGCTTGTTGGAGTAAAAATGAGGAATTAGTAAAATATCTAGTGGAGCACGGGGCAGACATTAATGTAGAGGACGGATATGGCAAAACTCTAATTATGCATGCATGTGAGGGAGGAAGTAAAGAAATAGTAAAGTATTTAATAGAGGAACAAGGTGCTAATGTTAATACAAAAGATTGGTATGACACAACGTCTTGGATGTGTGCATGTAAGAGTGGGAATAAAGAATTAGTGGAGTATTTATTAGAACATGGAGTAGATGTTGATGCACGAGATTATGCTGGAGCGAATTTATTTATGCATGCCTGTTGGAGCGGGAGTGAGGAATTAGTGAAGTATTTGTTAAAAAACGGAGAGGATATTAATACAAGAGCTAATAATGGCAAAACTCCATTGATGTATGCGTGTGAAAGTGGAAATAAAGGATTAGTGAAGTATTTAGTAGAAGTGCAAGGAGCGGATATTAATGCAAGGTATAATTGGGGTGGTACTTTGTTGATGCAAGTGTGTTTGAATGGTAAAAAAGAAGTGGTGCAATATTTAGTAGAAGAGCAAAGAGTGGATGTTAATGCGAGGGATAATTATGGTGAAACTCCATTAGTATACGCATATAAGGGTGGCAATATTGGAATAATGATATATTTAATTAGTAAAGGAGCAAATCTAGAAGATATGTTAAAGAGGGAGATATACATAGATTTACCCGAAAGGGTAGCAGGGAAGTATCCACCGTTAGAATGTGCTTTGGCTATCAAGGATAAAAATATAAATGGATTGGTGTCTTTAAATAAATTTTTTGAGAGTTATTGGAGAAATTATAATAAAGTAAAAGCGAGAGGGAAGTCAGGTAGGATGATAGAACGTACAATGAAGGCAGATTGGACTAATAATTTTGCGAATTCATTAAAAACATTAGTTCCAAGGTTAGATGAGATGAAAAAGGACAATAGGACAAAAAAGGAAGTTGAGAAAATCGACATTGTAAGAAAAGAGATTTTTGGATTTACAAAGGTAGTAAAAGAAGAATTTGAAAAATCTATAATTCAGAATATTGGCGAGATTAGAAGTAGTACATAAAGTATGTAAGTTTTAGGAATACATTATTTGTATCAAAAAAATCCTTCAAATCAAGAAGGATTTTTTTTTGCTGCCGTCGTATAAGAAAGCGAGGAGTGTGTAGAAATATGTAAAAAAGGAGCGATGCTATATGGGCGCTAAGAGTAATGACAATCTCAAAGGCTGGGAATGGCAAATGCAAGTGATAAAAGGAATTAAGGATGAATTAAAGCCTTGGGAGGTAGAAGCTTTTAATATGAAAGAAGCAGATAGATTGATAGAGAGTGCAAAAATGTGGGAAGAAGAATTAAACGATATAAATAAACGTGCAAGTAAGATTGCAGTAGCATCCGATAAAGAGCTTTTTTTAGAAGAAAATAAAGAGAGAATAAATACACTAAAAGAAAATATAGATAAGATATATCGTTTGGGAAGATCTTTTGTGGAAGATCAACAATATTATGCTATGAATAAGGATGAATTAAATAAAAAGACACCAGAACAATTTATTAAACAGATGAACATAGATTTTAAACTTGTAAAATTTGTAAATAAGCTTTCTGGTATATTTAGTGAATTAGACAATTTACCTAATGTGGAAGATGGTTATAAAAAATATTCAGAGCTTGAAAATAAGCTAGAACAATGTAGAGATGAAATTACTGATATTGCAGAAAATATAGCGATTGAAGATGATGATACATGGGAAAAAACATCTAGGTATATGAGTTTAAGATTAGAAAAACTTACTATATCAGAGAAAGATAAAAAGAATGTAGAGGTTTTATTAGAGCGTTTAACAACACCAGATTATGAAATGCCAAAAGATTACGAGATTCCTGTTACTATATCAGAAAAAAATATGCAAGAAATATTAGATAATGCTGAAAAGTTGAAGGATGATATATTAGGCCTAGAAAGTTTACGGGCATGGGAGATGCTGGGAGGAGAAAATAAAGATGTTGATTATGATAGAAAGATATTTGAGAAGAAACAAGATATACAGGAATTAAGTCGTTGGGAAGATAAAACAACAAGAAGAGCTAAATATGAAAAAGAATGGTCTGGTGTATTGCAGGATATGGAAAAGAAGTTGATAAAAAGAGATGGATCAATAAAGTCAATTGGGTCGGAGAGTACTATTGCAGTAGATGAATTAAGCCAGAGCAGTTGGTCGTTATCTAGCTCTAAGACACTTAGTTCTAATGATGAATTATCTGTGGATAATGAAGAAGAGATTTATTTTGATGCATTAGATGGAGAGGAAGAAGAAGTATTTTTTGATGCGTTGGATGGAAGTGAGAATGAAAACATAAAGAAGGCTGAAAATTCAAAAGAGGAAAAGACAGAAGATACTAAGACTTTAGCTAATGAGACAGAGAATAAGAAATTAAATAGAATGAAAGAAATATTGAAAAATATTTTGACGGAGGTAACAAATTTGTCAAAGGGGTTTCAAGGGGTGTGGAAGCAAAAAAAGAAAATTTTATATTTGGATAAAAATAAAATAAAAAAAGATTTGTTAAGGTCGAAAGAGTTAATAAATAATATCCAAAAAAGTAAAAAAGACATATTAGATAAGATGAAAATTTGGGAAAATAAAAATGTAAAAAAGGATAAAGCCATAGAACAAGATAAGTCAAAGGAGATTGTGAGGTAAAGAGAATAAAGGATTTTTGAGGGTGTATGTTGTATATTCAATAAAGGAAGGTATGGGGAAAAATAGAAAAGGAGTGGTGAGGTATGAGTTTAAATTTGGATGATTTAAAGGCCAATATAGAAAGAGGAAGAGAAAAAGGGAATAATGGAGAGGTGCTTTTTGATATAAAAATGTATGCAAAAGATGAAAGTAAGTTAGATATTTTGAATAAGTTAGATAATATTTTTAAGACTCAATTGGTGCAAAAAGATTTAGTTTTAACTAGAGTACCAGTTCAAATAGGAAAAGTAACAGTAGTAGAGAAAGAAAATTTATATTTTGTAAAATTAAGAATTAAAGATAGCGATGAAACTACAAATATAAGCAAGAAATATTTTTGTATTGATAAAAACGGGAGAAATGAGGAAATATCAAGAGAACAATATAATAAAATAATGAAGAATAGGTTTAAAAAAACTGAAATAAAGGATATAGGTTATTCTATCGGGGATAGAGAGTTATATGAAGATATTCATGCAGATATGACACATGCAAAAGAAAATCTTGCAAAGAAACTAGAAAATCGTAAAACTTATTTAAGTAAGATATTTGCAAAGTTTAGGGAAATTATTGATAAGTTAGAAGTAAAGAAGTTAACAAATAAAGTGTATCAGTTTGTAAAGAGTTTTCAAAAAGAGTTTACGTATAAGGAATTTACTAAAAAAATAGAGCCCTTAAAAGATTGGCATATGAATAAAGACAAAAAAAAGGGGAAGGGGATTTCACTATAAAAACTAGGAGGTTGATATCTATGGCTGATATAAATAATGAAAAAAACATGTTGATGAATAGGGTTAAAAATTTGCAAGACAACATGAAGCCAGATGAATATAGAGCATGGGGGCTAACATTGGATGAGTTAAAGCAAGATATAATGATGGCAAAGGACCAAAAGGATATAAAAAAACTAGCCAAAAGAATGGAAACGTATGAGGAAGTTTTTGGAGAAGAAAAAGCTATTGATATAGATGATTTGATGTCTATGGGGCAAGAACTTAGTAGAACAAATTCTATGAGTTCGGTCTTGTCTAATGAATCAGACAAAACGTTAGTAAACGAAGAAAATAAAGGGCAAAAGAAAAACTCTTTAAAGAAGATGTTAAGTGGAATTAAGAGGAGCATGGAAAAGACAAAAAGTATAACAAAATTAAACAAAGAGTCAATTAATGTTAAAGAGAGTAAGTTAATGGAAGTAGATAAATTCAAACTTTTTGGGAAAAAGGATAGCAAAAAGGTAGACAAGTCAGGAGAAAGGGTGATGTAGGGTGGACAAGACGAAAAAAGGTATGCCAATATCAAATATTCCAGTCCATATTGAAGTAGAAGTGACTGCAGAGCGTGGTAAGAATCAACGTGTTATGAATTTAGTAAATAAATTACTAAAAGAAAAAGTCTTGCCTGAAAACCAGAATACTCACTCAATTGAATCTATGGATAAATTTTTTTTAAAGAATGTACCAGGGATTCCTAATTTTTTGCGGATTAGAGCGGTGCACGATAAAAGAAAAAATAGATGCTTGATAGAATTGAAAAATAACAATCCCATTAAAGGAAAAGGCGAATCGGAAGATATGTATTATTCTGTAGCTAGTAATAGAATAGTGGCATTGGATGAGGACGAATATAATAGAAAAGTTGAGAAAATTAATAAATTTAACATAAAAAAACACAGTTTAGAAGAAATATCATTACATAAAATTAACTATAGTATAGGAATGAAAAAGAAAACCGGATTAAAAGAAACGCCTACTGAAAAAAGAAATCCCAAAAAAATAAAAGAATGGATTAGAGAAATCGGTAAAAAAGGAATGATTTTAAGTAAGAAGTTGGTAGACTTTTTGAAAAAGTATATTAATAAATTACGTGTAAAAATTATGCCTAATAAGGTATACAAAGTTGAAAAGCTTCCTAATATATTATCAAAAGAAACAGAGGATCTGGTAGTAAAGCAAGAAAAGAGTACAGTAAAAATTAAAGACAAACTGCAAAAGGATATAATTGGACTTAAGTTATCAAAAGAAGAAGAGGCACTTATGTTAAAACGGGGAAATAGTGCAGTAAAAACGAGAAGCCAATTACAGAAGGATTTAATTGGACTTAAATTATCCAAAGAAGAAAAAGCATTAATGTTAAAGCAAGGTAACGATGTGATAGAAAAAAGACGGAGTATTAGAAGAAAAGGTGGAAGAGAAAAGGTTATGTAGTATAAAGAAGTTTTTCAAATTAATAATATAGTCCGCAAAGTTCAATAATTTTAAAAAAATTATCTTGAAGATATAAATGAAAATACGGAGAGGAGTGGGATTATGGCAGATATAAAGAAACCTGCAAAAAATATAATTGAGAAAATTGAGGAAAGTCTAGAAAAATTAAAAAAAGAGGGCGCAAAAGAGGTAGATATACAAGAGGTTAGTAAATATTTGGAAGAAGCAATAAAGAATAAGAAGAGTTATGATACTGTAGTAAAAAATATAAATAAGCTTAAAAAGATGGTTTCAAAGGATGCTTCTGATAAATTAGTTGATAGAGCAAATGCGTTAGTGGAAGTTTTGAATGACCTAGAGTTAAAAACGTCAATAATTATGAAGCCAGAGCGTGTTAATACAGCAGAATTTGAAAAACTTAGTATAGATGAGGAATTTGATGCAAGAGAGCCAAAGGATTTTGTTAATCAGATGGAAAATCAAGTAAAGTTAGTTGAACTTAATGAAAAAATAAGAAATGGAGTAGGTTCAAAGGAAGATAAAGTGGAGATGACTAGAATAGCGGGAGAGTTATTTGGTGAAGATGTTTTCCCAGCGCCAGGGAAGGTATTAAAAAATGTAGCACCATTAATTAATAATGCTACATTAAAAACAATGCTAGAGGATATGATAGCGCATCCAGAGGAAGCATTGCAAAATCCAGATGAGTTGGCTAAAAAGGCTTCTGAGTTGAAAGTAGATTCTAAGGAGTTGACTAAAAGATTAAATGAGTTAAAACAAAAACAAGAGCTAGTGCAAGAAAAGGCAGAGAAGTTATTATCTGGTGGAATATCAAAAGTTTCGAAAGAGGATATGTATTCTATGTTGCAACGTGCACAGAGTACATATAATAGTATGGCAAAAGATGAAGAGGTATATAAACAATATTCTAGAGCCACACAAGACCCAGTTATACTTAGTGAATTAAAGAGTGCATATGAAAAAAAATATAATCAAAAGAAACGTGATTTACAAGACTTAAGTCATTGGAATAAAGATACACGTGTGGATAAAGCTAAAGCTATTGAAGCACAAGCACTAAAATTTTCAAATGAAAGAAAAGAGTTAAAGGATCAGCAATTTATAAAAAAACTTGATGCAAGAGCTCAAAAAAAGAAAAAAGGATTCTTCAAATTGTTTAGTCGTAAAAATGCAAACAAAAATCTAGAAACCTCAGAAAAAGTAATAAATAAAAACAGAAAATCTGTGGATTCAATAGATTCGGATATTACTCTTGTAGTAGATAAACATAAAGGGAAAAGCTTATCTAGAGAAAGTTCAAGGACACTAGGATCTAGAGAAAGTTTAAACAAAGATGAGGGAAGAGATATTTAATTTTAGTGAAGATATAGATAAAAAAGATTGACTTATGTTAAGAAGTAGGATTTGTAAAGAAGGAGGGAAAAACAATGAGTAAGTTAACAGATGCAATCAATGATAGAAATGTAGAGCTGGTAAGAGAATTGATAGATGGAGGGGCTAGCCCGATGGAGTTTACAGAAGAGCTTGCTTTAGATTTAAATGGGACAAGCATAATGGTTACACATTTGGATAAAGTTGTAGCTATGGCACTTAGCCCAGGACCTGGGAACAGAGAGGCTAAAGAGATTTTTGATGTAATGATGGAAAAAGGAGAAATATATCCAGATTGGTTGAATAATTCGCTCTATAAAACATGTTGTGAATTTATGCAAAGACCAAAACTTGACAAAACACCTGGTTTTGAAGAAGCGTTACCTAGAGAAGATATAGGTAATATGCTAAGAAGTTTTTTTAGACATGGAGCAAAACTAGATACAAATGTTTTTAAAAAAGTATTTGAAAAGGATAATTTATTTTTAAAAGAGAAACGCGAATTGGCGATTATTATATCTGAAGAGGCTGTAGTAGAAGATGAGGAAGTATTAAAAAAAGTATTAAATATAGCAAATAACATAGAGATGCCGGAAAGAGAAAATATTATCGATATTGGAAGTTCGGCTAGCATATCTGATGCAGAGTTCTTTGATGCAGTAGAGGAAGAAAAGAAAGAAGAAGAGTTCTTCGATGCAGTAGAGGAAAAAAAGAAAGAAGAAGAGTTCTTCGATGCAGTAGAGGAAGAAAAGAAAGAAGAAGAGTTCTTTGATGCAGTAGAGGAAGAAAAGAAAGAAGAAGAGTTCTTCGATGCAGTAGAGGAAGAAAAGAAAGAAGAAGAATTCTTTGATGCGCTAGAGGAAGAAAAGAAAGAAGAAGAGTTCTTCGATGCAGTAGAGGAAGAAAGAGAAGAAGAATTTTTTGATGCAAGGGATAGAGAAGAAAAAAAGAAATTATCTGTAATAGCTTTGATGGGTAAGTTTTTTGCCAATGTAGTTAAAAGTATTTTTCAAGGTTTGAAAAATATAGCACATAAATTAGGTAGCATTTGGAAGAAAAACGAGGAAGAGGGACCAGAAAGAAGAGAAGAATCTTTAGGTCAAGAAGATTTATCAACAAGAGATGTAAGAGAAAGAGAAAGTATACAAGAGGATGAGATGGATATTTCTATAGACAAAGAGCAAAGAGGGGTAGCAGAAGTAGAGCCTCCAAGAATAGACATAAAAGCAGATAGGACAACAAAAAGAGGTGGATCAGGAAGAGATATGGGAGAATAAAAAATTTCTAATAAAAAAATAATAAAAAAGCTTTGGTAAAATAGTAGATTTTACTAAAGCTTTTTTTGAAATTGACGATAGTACAGAATATGCGAATGGACTATACTAATCACATCTATTACATTAATATAAGACAATCATAAGAGATTAATATATAGAGATAGGAGTACCAAGGAAGGGGGGGGCCTACAAAATGGCTGGTGTCATTGGTGCAAGGATATCCAAGAAAGCCAGGTTAGTATTTTTAGGAATGTTATTTGTAGCCATAGGTATAATTGTGACCCTGAGAGTTTTGGCAACATCCAGTATAAATATAATATATAGCTACAAAAATATAGATGAAAACTATATCGTGTGTCAGGTTGAGGATACGGAATATGGCATACTTAAGGTTACCAATATGGATCAGGACAAAGAACTTAATATAGATTTAAATATAGATTCTCAGACACAAGGTCAAATGACGCCCCTTACAATACGGTATCAGTTAACGAACGGAGAAACTGCATTTAAGGTATGGAACACACATGAGAAGTATAAGGTAGTGCGAATGAGTGATATAAGCCTTGATGTGTCAAATGCGACCATTAACAATAATGGAAGTATTATGTCGTTAGCTATGAATAATGAGGACGGTATAATAAATACAATTGAATACACCGATGGTACTCTTATAAAGGCCTACCAAGACACAAGTGAGATATTTGAGTCAATAAAATTAACTAAAACTGGCTCTACTAGCGTAAAAGTAACTACAAGTAATAGCAAAAATGATATTATTATAGAGTTAGAGAAGGACACAACACCTCCTCAACAGGTATATGTTTACAAAAATAACAGAGGAGAAGTTGCAGTAACAGTGCAATCATTAAGCGGAATATGGGATATAACAGATAAAAGTGGTAATTCTTTATGTAAACCAACTAAGTTTGAAAGATACGGTACATATATTGTCCAATCATTACAAAGTAGTTTCCTTGTAAAAAATGGAGTTGGTGTTACAACTGAGATTATGGTTCCAACAAGTACAGTAAGTAGTAATACAATGAATCTTGATATATCATATGAACCAGATGAAATTGTAGTTAGTGCTACAGATGATTTAGTTGGGTTATGGAAAATAGTTGATATAACAACAGAAGAGCTTTTGTATAAGTATGAGAGTGAGCCGTTGACGTGCGATTTTGCAGTAAAGCGCGAGCTTGGGGTAACAGGAGTTCGTGTATATAATATGGCAGGTAATTATAAAGATTTTATATTTGATAAAGAGCCGCCAGAGATTTTATGGGCGTATAGGAATAGAAGACAGAATACTATAGTTGCGTGCATACAAGATAACGATAGTGGACTTAAGTGTGTCAAAGACATATCTGGTAATGAAAAATTTGCATTTGACAATAAAGAGAATACAGCAACATTTGAGTATTATATAGAGGACCAAGTGGACAAGTTAAAAATTTTTGATTATGAAGACAACGAGGTTGTACTAAATTTCAATAGTATAAAGTTTGATGTGGAAAATGCATACAAGAATATTAATGGAGATAAGATATCTATTGTCGCAGGAATTGATGATACTGATAATCAATTAACTAAGCTTACATACATGGATGATACAGTAATAGATACAATAAATGATGTAAATTTAGATAAGGCATATGAACTTGTTCATGATGGAACAGTTAAGGTAAAACTGTATGATGCCAAGGGTGATCATATAGTTATTGTGTTGGATTATGAGGAAGAAGATGTGCCTAAAATAAATAAAATTATTATGAGTGATGTTAATCAAAATATTTTGATTAAAGCGGAAGATGATGAGAGTGGTATACATAAAGTGACATACTTGGACAATACATTAATAGCTAAGTTTGATAAATATACAAAGATGATTGATGAAGTGTACAAAGTACGAGAGAACACAGATAGTATATTGATTTGGGATAGAGTAGGAAATGTAGTGCAAGCCAATGTTGGGGAAAATATAGATGAAGATGGTCCTGAATTGGTTGATCGAATAGCCTTTAGTGGGGATGGTGACAGTTATACAGTAACATTGCGTGATGTGGGTTCAGGACTTAGTAGCATAAAGAAAACTGAAGAAGATATACTAATTTATGACTTCAAAAACGATGGTTATCCAGAGGTAGGTACTTATAAAGGCAAACTATCAACTGATGGTGAGGAGATAAAAATATATGATAGATTGGGCAATGTAACATATGCGAAGGTGGATGCAAGAGGACCACGTGTATTATCGTGCAAACCACTTGGAGATAATCCAGAAGATTGGGTTATTGTATTAATTGATAAGGATTCAGGTCTTAGCAAAATAACATATGAAAATGGAGACTTATTATGTGAGTTGCCTAATAGTACGACTGAGGAGAGAGTGGAATTTAGTATTGTAAAAGGAACAAGATATATTTTGATACATGACCAAGATGGCAATTTTTCAAGAATAGATCTAGACCAAAGTGAGCCAGAGGTATTGGATATATCTCCTGCAATTGATGTGTCAGATCAGGAAAGAGAGTTTGAAATTTTCTCTTATGCACCAAAGTATAATACAAATAGATGGAGAGTAAGAGCAAAAGATACAGGACTTGGACTAAAAAGTATTAGAATAGCACCAGATGGTGAAGATATAGCATTCTTTAAAGGAGATACAAGAGGTAAAGAAACAATAGATGTGGTGCTACCAAATACGGTTACACAAATTTACATAGTAGACCAGGGAGGAACAGTTAGTCCTCCATGTAAATTGGATAGGACAGAAGGAATTGAGATAGTAGTTGACGCAAAGATTGGAAAGAGTGTCAGCGAAGGTTTTGTTGTAGTAGATGATGGAGTCGATGATAACAATATAATAGATGTAAAATTATATAATAATAATGGAGAAGATATCTACATAAATAAGGACATACATACAGGAGCAATAGGAGGTAAAGAGGGTATATATATAGCAGGAAGGACTACAGCAAGATTAATTATAGGGAATGAAGATGTTTATATATATGGAGGATATACTGGTAGTGGAAGTAGGACAACAGATGCAAGCTATATACATTATCCAGGAATACGTGTAGCAAAGGATGCAAAGTTAATAATAGAAAAACTAGATGAAGAGAGTACAGGAACACTATATGTATATGGTAATGACTATACAACATATGGCAATGGAGATGGTAGTGCGGCAGCAATAGGAGGATGTGGAGTTGTAGAGGCAGGTCAAAACAAGAGAGCATGTGGTGAGGATTCAGGTCAAATAGAGATTATAAGTGGTAAGGTTGTTGCAACAGCGGGACATAACAATGAAGGATATGGTACAGGAGCAGCAATAGGAGGTGGAGGAGCTTGTGCATGGAATGGCACTGCAGTTGCAGGATCTGGTAGCAAAAACAACATAATTATACATGAAGGGGCGACAGTTGTAACTAACACATATGGATCAAAGGGTGTTGGTGCAAAAATTGGAGATGGAGGTAAGTATGATAAGGACAATCGACGTGGTGGATCAGGTGGATATTCTGTTGTATCTAATAGAGAGATACCTTGGGTATCGGTAACACATACACCAGAAGAATTATCAACAGAAGTAAAAATTATAGTAAGGGCAAGGACAAATTCAGGACTTAAAAAGATTTCGTTAGATGGAGAAGAAAGATTTTTCGAGTACTACCCAACAAGTGAGATGGTAGCCGAGTTTATTGTAAGAGAAAATAGGGACTATAATATAGTAGTAACAGATAGAGATGGATTATTTAATCAAGTAACACATAGAATAGATAATATTATTAATATAGTAGATGAGCCAGAGATTGAGAATGCCCCAATAATTAGGGTGTCAAAATCGCAAGATGATGGAATAAAAATAAATCGTGATTGTACAATAATTTTTGAAAATGATGAGGATATCATAATAAATAAAGGATACAAAACAAATAAAATAGGTATGGCGGGTATATCAATAAAAGAAGGTGTAGAGGTTCGATTGGTACAAGAAGGTAGAGGTAATGTAGCAATATATGGAGGATTTAGAGGAGATATTAGTTATCCTGGTATCATGGTGCCAGAGAGGGCAAAACTTGAGATTCAAAGTGTGAGTGATGCTAAGCTTTATGTATTTGGATATGGAAGAAATGTTGTGGAGGATAATGTAATTGTAGGAGGAAGTGCAGCAGGTATCGGTGGATATGGATGTGCCACAGTAAGTGATGATGCAAAAGCACAAGATTGTGGTAGCGTTAAGATAGTGTCGGGTAATGTACTTGCGTATGGAGGAATAATTGAAGTTGCTAATGGAACTGCATGTGGTACAGGTGCTGGTATTGGAGGTGGTGGAGCTTATTCTGTAATGGGTATGGCTACAGCTGGAAAGGTAAAAGGAAACATATGTGATTGTGCAGGAAATTTAGTTGCGGTAGGAGGAGAATGTAAGAGAGCACAAGGTGCTGGCATTGGATCTGGAGGTGCTGCAACAGTAGAAGGAGTTAACATAAAAGGACAAGAAGTAGTAGTAGAAAGAAATTACATAGAGATAGATAAAGATACTGAGATCATTCAATCATCGTGTAATGGATATAGAATTACTAGAGACTGCAAGCTTACATTTAAAAATAGTAGTGATATAATTATAGGGTCAACAAAGAATGGATGTGCAGGTATAAGTGTTGCTAAGGGAGTAGAGGCAACTATATCAATTGAAGGTAGAGGTGGCATATCGGTTTACGGTGGATTTAGCGGGACTAAAACAAAAGATTATGGGTATTATGTAACGTATCCAGGTATAGAGGTGCCAAAAGGTGCAAATCTAACAATAAATAATGATTCATCACAGCCACTAACAGTATATGGTGGAGGAGTAGATGAAATACCAGTTAGTGCAGCAGCAATAGGAACAAGAGGAATTTACACAACTGGAGATTGGGCAAAAGGACACGATGTGGGTTACATAACAATAAACAATGGTACATTAAATGTTGTGCCAAAGCATGTTGTAGCATTTGGCAAAAAGGGTGCAGTTGGTGCAGGAATAGGTAGTGGAGGTATATTTGCGCCAAAAGAAGATGCAACGGTTACATCGGGATGCTTAAGTAAAGATAATTTGAATATAGCAGATGTGGCGACAGTGATTGTTAAAACAAAAGGCACAGTGAAAATAGGAACAGGTGACATATTAAAAGGATCTAAGAGGATCGAAGGTCAAGAGAGTATGTATAGGACAATAGATACAATACCACCAGAGACAACCATATCAAGAGTTGATGATGGAGGATATGGGTACGCTAAAATGAAGATTGCTGCAAAAGATATGGGATCAGGATTAAGTAGAGTTGTATTAGAAGATGGTACAATATATCGGTTTGAAAAATTTGGACAGAATGTGGGATCGGTTTGTTTTGCATGGTCTAAGAATGGGGTTTTAAATGCGAGAGTGTATGATGTTGCAGGTAATTATAATGATATAGCATATTTAATGGATGGAGTGAAAGAATCACTGGATGCAATTGATATAATGTGTGATAATAGTGTACTTAAGAATATTAATGAAGGAGAATATATAAATGTATTGTTTAGAAAGCAACCATATGTAGTTAATATGTATGTTAAAATAAATAATCAGCCAGAGAGACTTGTTAACAGAGGTAGTGACGAGTTTAATTACAAGCTACAAATACTAGACAATTGTACAGTGTCAGCAAGGATTGAAAAGGTAGATACAAAGGAGACTATATGGGAAGAAATTAAAGATGTATCGAATTTAGTTCGTGTAACAACCAATGCTGTTTTAGATAAGACATCTAATAGCGTTAAGGCAGAAGGATATTTAAGAGAGCTATATAGAGAGAACTATGTAAAGAAAAATATAAAGAGAATAGGATTTAAATATAGTATAGTTGAAGGTAATGGCAAAGTATATGATACAAGTAGTAGTACATTAGATGAAATAATAAGAGATGAAGTGTCAATGAAGTATAGATTGGTGTTAAACAAATTAAAACCATCGACTACATATAAAGTGCAAGCATATATATTGAATAATAATGATGAAATGATAATGGGAGAAGAGAGATATTTTGTAACTCGTGCAGAGGGAAGAGGATTAACGTCTAGATATTATGAAGTGGGGAATAATATTCCTAAACTTATAAAGCAAGCAAATGGAGTATCACCAACTACAGGAATTACTACATTATCGCCAATAAGAAATAAGTATGGAGATGTGGTAATCGGTAGAGTGGATAAGAGCAAAATGGAGTGGATAGGAGAGATTGTGCCAACTAATAGCAGATCAATTTGGCTAAAGGTAGAGAGTAATAAAGACTTAACTATGAAGATTGGATCAGAAGAATTAAAATTTGTAAAAGGTGAAAGTTTTGCAAATACAAAGAACATATACCTACAAGGAGAAAAATATCCATTTAAGATGTGGCTTTGTGATGATACAGTAGGAGAGATAGACATAAAGGTATATTGGTTGGAGGATGGAGAGTATCAATTAATAGAGAAGAGCCAGTTCTATCCAAAAGAATACGTGAAGATAGAATCTGTGTTAGTTGATAATCAAGATAAAATAACTTATGAGATAGATACAGTAACAGGAAAACCTATAAATAAGAAAGTGTTACAAAGGGGCATTGTTGTAAGAAAGTTAGATATATCGAACAATGTAGCAATATTAGCTGATGGTGGAGTTATATCGCTTGCTGCACAAGCAGATATAGAAGGTAATATTATCCTCAAACAAGAAGGCACAATTTTGCCGATAATGGATAATGTACAGCTAATAAATTATGAGAATGGAGATGTATTATTGTGTGATGGAAGTAAGATGAAGCTTTATCGTGATGTAGACGTAATAGGATGTTTACATGTGCCAAATCGTAATAAGAGTTATGATTTATGTAAATATATACATAGGATTATAGGCAATACAGTTGTATTGTCAGATGAAACAAAATTAACATTAGATAAGGAAGTACATTTAATCGATGGTAACTATATATTAAGTTTATACAGGAATAAATATGATACAAAAGAATATCAGGAACTTATGAATAGTTATGCAACAACAAATAGACTAGTGCATGAAATGATTACTAAAGATAACACAAAACTGAGCGTAGGAGAAACAAGATTATTTGAGGTATTGCCGGTTAAGATATTGTTAAGTTTTGAAGAGGATGACGTGTTTACAATGAAAGATCCAGTGCTAGAGATAGATGGTAAATTGACAAAGGATGAGGGCGGAAAAGTAAAAGATACATTATGTTTAGATCTGCCAACTAACATTAGGGATGGATATGGCAATTGGTATTATATGAATAGTGTGCAAGGCGATTATAGTAAAAAGAGTGAAGAGAGCAATGATATTACTATAGATAAAATGAAGAATGGAAATATTAAAGTAACATTAGATGGCTATAGCAAACGATTCAGTAAGTTTAGTGACAGTAAAGACAAAAATGTCATGTTAAATTTATTGTTAAGTGTTTCGACGTCAGATAATGTTACAAAAGAAGAAGCTATTGAAAGAGTGAAGAATATGACAGTGTACACAAAAGTCAAGGTAAAAGAGATTACAATAGGAAATAAACAAACAAAACTTGATGTACAGGATGCAGTACTCCCAATCAAGATAAAGAAATAATGAATCCTTAAGTGAAGTAGGAG
This sequence comes from Clostridiales bacterium, assembly GCA_017961515.1. Taxonomy (NCBI): domain Bacteria; kingdom Bacillati; phylum Bacillota; class Clostridia; order Eubacteriales; species Clostridiales bacterium. The sequence continues at coordinate 75,294 of JAGCXC010000013.1, forward strand.
GGGTAGTATATGAAAAAAAAGTTGGCTATTACAGTGGCAGCATTGGTATGTACAATGGGTGTAGTTTTTGGGATAGCGTTGCCACGATATAAAAATTATATTAAGACTAATATGCAAAAAGTAGTTAATAACGATAGAGATGGGCGTGGTATATTGAAAATGAGTGCAGGTGAAAACACAAAAGGTGCAAAATATAGTGCACTTGGAAGTTCTGTAAATAGCAACGGAGTAACAATAGAGGTAAAGGAGGGGAAGGGCGAGAGCTATTTAACAAATAAGTCAGTGCTTGTTGATATATTTTACATAAACAGTGCAACCAAAAATTTGACAATAGATGGTCAATCTGTAGAATTAGCATCAAAATCAGGGGAGGAATTTAACTGTGTTGTAGAAGTAAAGGACAATGTGAATATTAAGGCAGGATCAGCTGAATATAAAATAGATAATATAGTAAAGGTAACTACAGGCAAGAGACCTACAGGAGATCAGAGTAATAGTAAAGATAATCGAGGTTACGTTACAAACAAGACTTATTATAGTGCAATGCTAGGAGGAATTATAACCAATAGCAGCAAGGTAGGATTTACAAGAGATAATGTAGAAGAAATTGGTGTTAGGTACTGGTTACCTGATAATCCTACAGAGATTTATACTGTGAAAAACAAGATAGATGTTAGAGATAACGACAATTTTAAAATTACAGAAAATTCAGAAGGAACACTTAGGTATGATATATTAGCAAGATCGCTAAAAGAAAATGAAACATACTATATGCAAGCGTATATGATGAATAAGAAAAAAGAGATATTGTTAGGAGATGTAAAAGAATTTGCTACTAGAGGTCAAGGTATAGGATTGTATGGACTATATTATCAAGGTAGTGATATACCTAAAACGATAAAACAAGAGACTGTAGATACAATGAGATTTCAAGGTTTAAATCATCAAAAAGTAAGATGGATAGGAGAGATAGTGCCCGTTAATAATGGTGTTATGAATTTTAGGGTAACAAGTTCTAGTGCAAATGGAAAGATTATAATATCAAATGAAGATACAGATATATATAAAGAGTATTCAGGTAGTGATTCTACAGTGGATGAAATATCATTTGGAACAGGGACTACTAGCAATTTAAAGACTAATAATATATATGAGGCTGGTAAGAAATATAAGATTATAATAGAAGCGTACAATTTAGGCAACGGAGAATTTAAGATAGAGTGGATGGAAGATGGACAATATCAAGAGTTGCCAAAGACACAACTATATCCAAAAGAATATGCTAAAATATCATCAGCAGTAATAAATTCAGTTGGTACAGATGGACAAAGTATTGGCGATAATGGAAAATTAATTAACAAGAAAGTTATCACTAATGGTCAAAATATGAGAGAATGTAAAATAATTTATAGTAACGATGTTGCAAATGAGGTAAAAATAGATAATAAAAATTACACAATAATACATGAAGATAATGATGCTCACAGAGTGGGAGCTAGGTTATCAAATGGGAATTATTGTACTATAGAGGGATGGATTATATATAACACAAACGATGTAGTAGAGCCAATAATAGAGAATGTAGATAACATAAATTATTCTTCAAATAAAGTTACATTAAGAAACGGTAGTGTATGGGATTTGTATAGTACAAAAGGAGTAGATATAGTTGGTAGAGTGGTGGTAAGGAAAGAGGGAAGTAAAGAAATATATAAAGTTTATGATTTAGGAAGATATATAGAAAATTCATCTAAATTAAGTGATGGCAAATCTTATCAAGAAGATGGGGATGTAGTATATAGAACTGATGAAGAGGATGAAACAAGGGTGGTTAACTTAAATAATGGCTTAGGCGAGAGTGAAACGTATCAAAGGGTGCTTAATCAATATAGTACAATGGAACATTTTGTAGAGGATTCAAAGCCAGTGGGGGATAAGTGGAATTTAGGGATAGGAGAGGGAAGAGTATTTTCTCTAGTACCCATTAGGATGCTACTAAGTTTTGATAGTGATACACATATTACAATGAAAGATCCTGTAATAAAAATATCTAAGAATTTGTATAGAATAAAAAATGGGGCTACAGCAAAGGAAGAAGAGGATGTGTTGGATTTAGATTCACTTGATGGTAAATTTGAGCTAGATTTTCCAACAGATGTAGAAAAAACTGTACAAAAACAAAAGTATGCTAATTGGAGATATATGGATTTAAATGGTGGAGAGTCAAGAACAAAGAATGATGTAAAATTAGAAGATGATGGTAGATATATAAAAGCTACATTGGTAGGGTTTAGTACTAATAAAGAAAATCAGGACGATGGAGGAAAAACTAATGTTATGTTAAACTTCATCGTTAGATTAAACACAAAAGAGAGCGAGACAAGTGAGGAAGCATTTGAAGGATTATATTTGATTAATGATTCCTATAAAACTTTTACAGAAGTCCAATTAGTGAATGTGGGAGTAGGAGCCGATAAAGATATAGCTACAGTTAAGGCTATTAGATTACCTGTAGAAATAAAAGTAAAACCACAAGTTACATTTGAGTAATAGAATAAATATTCCGATAGATATACGGGGATGAATAAATGTGTTATAATAAAATATGTTAGAACAAGAGAGGGGGATTGACGAAATGGCTACTAATACAGAGTATGAAGAGACTTATATAATACCTCATAATTACACGGATAATGGTAAGATATTAGGTATGATAGAGAAAGAATCCTTAGTGACTGCGGCAGTTTGGTGCGTGCCTACAACATATATGGTGTTTAAATTTTTGCCATTATCGCTTGATTATAAGATATATGTATTTATGTGTGTTGTTGTGCCGCCTACTATAGTTGCACTGGTGGGTATAGGTTCAGAGACGTTAGTAGACATGCTTAAATTTGTTTTTAGATTTCTTAGAAGATCTAAGGTTTACACATACGAAAAGTAAAGGAGGTAACTAGATGGGCATGTTAGATTTTTTACCTTTTGGGAAGAAAAAGGTATCAGAAGAAGAAGTTATGAAAGCAACGGTGCAAAATTGGCAGCCTGTAAAAGATATAAAAGAGGGAATAGTAATATTAAAGAATGGTGGATATGTAAAGATTGTTGAAGTGATTCCTATAAACTTCAAACTTAAGTCTGCAGCGGATAAAAGATTTTTGATATTAAATTACAGAGCTTTTCTTAAAGGATGTAGATTTCCAATGCAGATGTCGGTGCAATGTAGAAAGGCAGATATAGATCCACATTTAAATAGAATAAAAGCGCTGTACAAGATGGAGAAAAATGAGGATGTAAAGGATTTGACTAAGGGATATATGAAATTGGTTAAGTCATTAAATTATGGAACAAAAACTGCAATATCAAGAAGATTCTTTTTGATATTCCCTTATGTAACGCCTCCAGGAAAGAAAGATGAACCATTCCAAGAAGTAGTAAAGCAATTAAAAGATAAGGAAAGTAAGATAAAGGGATTCTTAGAACAGTGCGGTAATGAGATTGTGGAGGTTACAGACGAAAATGAATTTGTTGCAAATATATTGTATACCTACTTAAATAAGAAGACATCGGAACTACAGAAATTTTCAGGCAAACTGCTTAGCTTGAAAGGCTTGTTTGTAAGTTCTGACCTAGATGCAGTTGGAGAAGATACCGAAGACGAAGGGAGTGACGAAGAATGAGCCAGGAGCAAGAATTGGACATAACTCAAAATGAAAATGTTACAGCGGAAGAAAAAACAGCGGTTGTTAATGAAGAAAAACCAAAAGTGTCTAAAAAAGAAAAGCCTGATCAAGAGCATTTAGTGAACAAAAAAGAGAAAGAAGAAGGGAATGAGCAATTAAGGAAAGGCACAGTGTCATTGGTTGATCTAATAAGCCCATCGTCAATAGATACAAGAAATTGGCAGTATATCGAAGTAGATGGAACATATATATCGACAGTGCTAATTACAGGATATCCATATGAGAGAGTAGCTGGCTGGTTGGGCGACATAATAAGTTTTGATGAAGGAATAGAGCTTAACATGTATTATGAGCCATTGGATAAAGCAAAATTGGTAAAGGAATTAACGTATACAATAGGTGTTACCAGTGTTAATAGAAGAAATGTCGGGGAGAACCAAAGTGACGTTGATGTAATAGATGCAGCTATTGGTCATGCGAGGTATATGAGAGCACAGATGCAGTTAGAGAGCGAAGATCCTTACTATTTATATATTTTAATTTCTGTTTATGGAAATACAAAAGAGCAATTAGAGGAAAGATTAACAGCTATAGAAGCTAAGCTTGGTGCGATGGATATAATGTCTAGAAGGGCAGACTTTAGACATGAAGATGGATTTATTGCTTGTTTACCATTGCATCAAATAACACAAGATTTAAAGAAATCTACAGCAAGAAACGCACTAACATCAGGACTTGCGAGTACTTATCCATTTGTTAGTTCGGAGTTTTGTGATAATGACGGAATATTCTTTGGATTAAACGAGCACAATAGATCACTGGTTATAGTGGATATATTTAATACAAAACTTTATAAAAATGCAAATATGTGTATTTTGGGAACATCTGGAGCCGGAAAAACATTTTTGATTCAGCTACTTGCAATGAGAAATAGAATTCAAGGTGTGTCTATAATGATAATAGCGCCATTAAAAGGCCATGAGTTTAAGAGATCATGTATTGCAATAGGTGGACAGTTTTTAAGAATTGCACCGGGATCAGATGATTGTATTAATATAATGGAGATAAGAAATTCGACATTGGATGAGGATTTAGAGGAAGAAAGAGACGGAAGCAAAAAAGAGATGAGTTTGGTATTAGCAAAAATTCAAAAGCTTCATGTATTCTTTTCATTAGTATTTGAGGATATGACAGTTGAGGAAAAACAATTCTTGGATGATAAATTAGTTGAATGTTATGCTAATGCTGGTATGACATTTGATAATAATAGTCTGTATGAGGATGATCCAACAGGACTTTTGGCTCCAGAGGAGAGAAAGTTTAAGAAAATGCCGGTGTTGGGTGACTTGTATCAGTTGTTAGATGATGATCCAGATACAGAGAGATTGGCTCTTATTTTAAAGAGATTGGTAAGTGGATCACTAAAGTCATTTAACCAACAAACAAATGTCGATTTGTCTAACAAATATACAGTAGCTGACGTAAGTGAATTAAAAGAAGATTTGTTACCAATAGGAATGTATATAGTAACAGACTTTTTCTGGGATAAGATAAAAGAAGATAGAACACAGAAAAAGATCGTTGTTGTAGATGAGGCTTGGAACTTGATAGGAAGTACAGGTAATAGACAAACAGCAGGATTTATACTAGAGATATTTAAGATAATAAGAGGATATGGTGGATCAGCTATTGCTGCAACACAGGACGTAAACGACTTCTTAGCACTAGAGGGAGGTAAGTACGGAAAAGGTATCATAAACAATGCTAAGTTAAAGATATTGTTGCAGATAGAGGAAGAAGATGCTGAAAGTTTGCGTCGTATACTTAAGTTATCACAAGAAGAAATGGCAAAGGTAACAAGCTTTAAGAGAGGGCATGCTTTGTTTTATGCAGGAGCAAACCACTTGGCTATAGAGTTTGTTGCTTCACAAGAAGAAAAAGATATGATTACTACAGATAGGTCTGAGTTGGCAGAACTTAAGAGACGTAAAGAAGAAGCTAAAAATAGTATGAGTAATAAGGAAGAAGATATAGATTTAGGATTAGATGAAGAAGAGGAAGATAATTTCAATTTTGAGGACTTTAATTTTGAAGATTTAAATATAGATTTAGGACTAGATGAAGAGGAGAAATAGAGTATAAGTTTGTTGGAAATATATATGGATTTTTAAGAAAAATTTGATTAATAATTTCCATAAAAAAGATTGATGCGTACCGTATACAAAGGTAACACATCAATCTTTTTTTCTATAATAATACATAATATTACAAAAATTGAAAAAATAATTGACAATCAAATGAAAAACTGGTAATATATGACTAGATAATATTTCAAAAATCAACAAAAAAAGATAAAGAAGGGATAATATATGAAAAATTATTTTAAAGCATTAAGAGATTGGATTGTTGAGGGAGGTGCTATGAATTTTTGCAAGAAAGGAAGAGCGAAGTTAATGACGATACTTGTCTTAATTTGTGATGTGAATTTTAATGTGTATGACAAAAATGGAGATACTATGCTAACGAATGCAGTAAAGAATGGACATGCTGATATAGTCGATATACTAATAGACAATGAAGTTGATATGAATTACAAAAATGCTTGGGGTGACACAGCACTTATAACGGCAGTAGAAAGAGAAAACGAGAAAATAACCAGTTTAATTTTAAGTAGGCACACAGGAGTAGATGTAAATCTAAGAAATAGTAAGAAAGAAACAGCATTGTTAGTTGCAGTAGGAAAAGAAAATGAAGAGATAACTGATATGATTTTAAAACAAAGAGAAGTAGATATTAATTGTATGGATTTGTGGGGCAATAGTGCATTAAAAATAGCAATGAGTATGGGCAATAGCAATATAGTTGAAAAGCTTGTGCAAAGTGGAGCTAATACTGAAATGATAGATACAAAAATGAATACGGCTTTGTTATTTACGGTAAAACAGTGTGATTGTAGTATATTGGATTTATTAATACAAAATGGAATAGATATAAACCAAGCAGACAAAAGAGGAAATACAGCTCTAATGTGTGCGATAATTAGAGGTAATAAAAAAATGGTAAAATTACTTTTGGATAACAAGGCTAATGTAAATATGGTAAATAGTAGAGGTACTACGGCAGTTATGATGTCTATAAGCAAGGGATATAAAACTATAACGCAAGAACTAATCGATAAGAATGCTGACATAAATAGAGCTAATATAAAAGGTAATACACCACTTATGTTAGCGGCAAATCAGAAAGATGTAACGACAGTAAAAAGACTACTTAGGAATAAAGCGAATGTATTCAAGATAAATGACAAGGGGAATACTGCACTTGGTATAGCTAAGAAGAGAGGTATAGGGGATAAATTTAGCAAGAGTATGATGGATAGTATGAGTATCTAATGGAATATAGCCAGGGCAAAAAGATCTTTAAGAAAGATCTTTTTGCTTTGAACAAGGAATAGATACATTAGGGATATTTTCAATACGTTTAACCAAAGAAGAGTCTAAGTGAGTACTTCTATGTGAACCTTTTTTTAGGTGTCTATTATGCAACATGCGAATAATTCTTATAATATGTATTGATTGTGATTCCCAAAGATTTTGATAGTTTAATAGGGACGAGGAAAGATTGGGAGATAAGATCTTTCTAGTGGTAGCTGTAAAAGTTATAGCCTCTATGTCCTGATTGAACTTGGAGAAAGCATAAGCGGTATTAAAGAAATTAATAGGTTGTGCATATGACTTATTGGCGTAGAGCAATAATTTTTTAAAAGCAATTGACAAATATTTATTGATGACTTTGCTAAAATCATCTGTATCAGATAATAAATTTTTTTCATTTAAAAGAGGCGATATATTTGCACCATGTTCAATTAAATCAAGTGCAAGATCAATGTGTTTTAGTTTAAACGCTATAGTAAGTGGAGTCTCTTTTTTAGAATTAACGACGTTTATTCTGGCATTGTTTTTAATTAATTCAAAAGCTACATTGTCGAGTTTATTGGAACATGCTAAGGTAAGAGGAGTATCTTTTGAGGAATTGCACATATTAACGTTTACACCTTTTTGTATTAGCAAAATAGCGACCTCAGGTAATCTGTAAAGACAAGCAAGATGAAGAAAGGTGTTTTTGTTAGGAAGAAGAGTTCCCACATTTGCATTGCGTTTGATCAAAAGCGTAGCAACATTAGATAATCTTTGTATGCATGCAAAGGCAAGAGAAGTAACGCCATGGTAATCTCGTGCATTAATATCCGCCCCCTTGTAGATCAATTGTATAGCTATTTTATCTAGGCCACGGTCACAAGCCAGCATAAGAGGAGTAATTTTGTTCATGTTATGCACATGTATATTTGCATTATTTTGGAGAAGAAGTAAAATGGTACTTTCCATACTATATTCGCAAGCAAGAAGAAGAGGAGTTGAGCCGTCTATACTTTGTATATTGACATTAGCACCTTTTTGTATTAGTGTATTAGCAACCAATTCCATATTGTTTTCACAAGCGAGAAGAAGGGGAGTTGAGCCGTAAATATCCATTGTATTAACATTCGCGCCTTTTTCTATTAATGTAAGTGCTACTTTGCTCATGGAATACTTGCAAGAAAGCATAAGAGGAGTGAGCCCACCTATGCCATGTGCATGTATGTCAGCATTTGATGCTATTAGCTCTAGTGCAGTAGATTCCATAGAATTTTCGCAAGCAAAAAGAAGAGGTTGGTAGTACTTATTTGGGGAAATTGTCTTTGCATTTTTGTGAATTAAAGCCAAAGCTATATCTTCCATATTGTTTTTGCAAGCCCAAAGAAGTGGAGTAAATCTCGACGAATCCACAGTATTAATATCTGCACCATTATCTATCAAATAAATAGCAATATGATAGAGCTTATTTGCGCATGCTAATGTAAGGGGTGTATCGTTAAGTTTGTTTTTAACATTGATATTGGCACCAGATGCGAGCAATCGTTCTGCAACATTTACTAATTTGTTTTTGCAAGCCCAAAGAAGTGGAGTATAGCCGTCAGGGTCTACTACATTTATATTAGTACAAGAGTACATTAAATTAAGTGCGCTGTCACTTAGCTTGTATTTGCAAGCCCAAAGAAGAGTGAGATCCAAATTGTTTTTCCTAAGAAGAACGCGCATAGCTTCGGGAGGTAGTTTTACCATAGTAGAGAACAGTGAAGGAGTAGTTCCGTTAATGTCGATGACATTTATATTAGCACCTTTATTAATCAGTACAATATAGACATCAGAGAGATTCCTTTGACAAGAAAGAAGTAGAGGAGTTTCTCCGTATATACTAGTAGCGTCTATATTTGCGCCATGTCTAATTAATGATAAACAAAGGTCAGTGTGTCCATGTATGCATGCCAAGTGAAGAGGAGTGTATCCTTTTGCATTAGTTGCATTTATGTTAGCACGTTTTAGGAGCAATTTGTTTACTACGTTACTTAGATTATGAACACAAGCATAATGAAGGGGAGTTTCTTTAGATGGTACTAAAATATTAACATTAGCGCCATTATCAATCAGTAAGCACGCAATAGATGAATATTTATTAATACATGCTGTGTGTAAAGGAGCATATCCATACACATTAGCTGTATCTAGATTAACGGAGCAAGAAATTAATTTTTTAACAACATTTTCGAGACCTAAAGAGCAAGCTAGGTTAAGAGGGGTTTCGTGAGTTAAACTTTCAGCATCTGGGTTTGCACCATTTTCTATTAGTTTTATTGCTACATCAGAATGTTTATTCATGCAGGCGAAATGTAGGGACGTATAGTTGTGATGACCAGATAAAGTGTTAATATTTGCGCCATGTTCAATAAGTAGAGATACAATTTTTAAGTGGCCATTTATGCAAGCTGAAATAAGAGCTTCATCTAATGCATGGTGAGAAAGAAACGTATCAATATTTTTTGAAAGAAGTGCAATTACGATATTAAGATAACCATGTTTACAACTAAGTCTAAGTGGTGATTCATGAAGTATGTTTTTGGCGGACATATCTGCACCCATGTTAATTAACCTTATAGCTACAGATTCAAGTCCATTTGAACAAGCTATAGTAAGAGGAGTGTTTTTGTCTTTGCCAATACAGTTTATGTTAGCACCATTGTCTAATAATAGCATAGCAATATCAGAGTGCTTATACTTGCAGGCGATCATTAAAGGACTATATCCACATAAATTTGTTGAATTGATATTAAAGTTACTTTGTATAAGTTCTTTTACAATATCTAAATGACCTAATTTGCATACGTTAAATAAAATATTTTGCATAAAAAATAATCTCCTTTGCTAAAAAAGATCTAACGAAAGCATACTAGCATATATTTTTACATAAGTCAACGAAAAAAGACATGAGAGTAATATCCTCTTATACTTATACCTCAAATTTTTTTATAAAATTCTCGGTTCATACTAAACAAAAAAACGATCACAATGGCTACAAATAATTTGTTGACAAACACGAGTATAAGTATTAGACTATGGAAGTAAATTTTAACGTTGTGAAAGGGGTATATCCAGATGAAGATTGACATATTTGAGATGTCAAGGCATACAAAAAAATTAATATATGCATTGGGTAAGGACGAGATAAGTAAAGTAATTGATATTCAAAAAGAGAATATGGGTTTAACTAAGCTACATATAGCATGTCTTTTGAGAGATTTTAATTGGGCTACAAATATAATTAAGGTATATGGAGCAAAAACATTGGAGGAGAAAGATAATTATGGTAATACGCCTTTGCATATAGCCTGCTTATACAAAAGTTTTAATCTTATTAATTTTATGCTAAAAGAGGGAGGATTAGCGATTTTAAATGTTAAAAATAAAGATAGAAATACTCCTGTAGATATGTTGGACAAAAGGGATTTTGGTAGACTAACGGACTGTTTACTATCTTGTATAGAAATTTGTGATGATGTTAAAAAAGGTGAGTATTTGTTATATTGGGCGTTTAAGTTTGATCAAAGAGAAATATTTCTGGAGCTTTTAGATAAAGGATATAAGACAGCCAAATTAAATCAGATATATATGTTTAGGAAGGCTTGTCAGAATAGTGATATAGAAGTTATAAATAAGTTGAAAAAAAGCGGGGTAAGAGTGAATATGAGAGATTTGAGTGAAAACCCTGTAATTTATTTAAGATATAAGGATAAAGAAGTAGAAGCTGTGCCTTGTGATCCACAAAGTACAAACAATAAACAGCTAGGGGGAAATATTTGTAAAGACAGTTACATTATAAAAGAAGTTTCGGTGGATGATTTGAGTGATAAATATAAAGCTAATGATTTGAGCAATATTGGGAATGATAAAGAAGCATATGCAAATGGGAACAATGCACTACATATAGCTATATATAACAAAAATATTTATTTTGCAACAGAACTATTAAAAAGTGAAGAGGATATTGATGCAAAGAACAAGTTTGGACATACACCACTTTTCATTGCTGTTATGAAAAATGAATTAAATTTTGCAAAAACGCTTATAGATATGGGAGCAGATCTAGATGTAGCAGATGAATATGGAAGAAATATAGTACATATGGCTTGTGAGAATGGAGAATTTGAATTTGTAAATTGGATAATAGAAAAAAAAGCAAATATTTTTTCAAAAATTGCCAAAGAGAATGCGGGTTATTTTGATAGAAGGGAAACAGCGTTACATTTCGCGTGCAGAGGAGGCAATCTTGATTTAGTCAAGCTATTAGTGGAGAAATACAAATTTGATGTTAATGCTAAGTCTTCTAGTGGATATATGCCTATTGCATATGCTAAAGATGAAGGTATAATAAGGTATTTAGTTGGCCGAGGTGCACGCATAGATGCTTATAGTATACATGGGGATACACCTTTACACACAGCTTATAAAAATAAAAATTTTGAGTTAATAGATTTCTTATTGAATAATAAAGCAGATATAAATTGGCCAGGAGGAGAGGAATTTAAAACTGTATTGGAACAGGCTTGTATTAATAATGATATTTTTGCAGTTAGGAAGTTTTTAGAAAGAGGAGCTTTAGCTAATGTGACCTACAAAAGAAGAAACGTTATATATCCACTACATATTGCAGTGTTAAATAAAAGAAAAGATATAGCGGCTTTATTGATAAAACATGGAGCTAATATAGATGCTGTATATAGAAAAGTTACTGCATTGGCGTTGGCGTGCGAAGAGAATGATATTGATATGGTAAAACTTTTAGTAGAAAATGGGGCAAGGGTTAGTGCTATACGAGATCAAAAATCATCAACCATATCTCCACTGCTTAGTGCGTACGTAAGTCGTAGTAAAGAGATAGCGGTTTTGTTGATAAATAATGGAGCGAGTATTGCACAAGGAGAGTTAGAGGAGATATCAAAGGATTTTCTAAAATCTTTATTGCGTAAGGTAGAGCCTAGTGGGGGGATGGGTATTGCATATTATTTGGATGGAGCAAATGGAGTATATAATTATTTAGTAAGATATTTTAATTATCAATCTTTAAAGATGGAATTAACAAGGTATATTAGACAACATGATCGAACAATAGAGCTAAAAACACCTGATCATTTACAGAAGATAGTTCAACAAATAAAACGTGTGGAGAATGATTTAAATAAAGTTAAGGAAAGCACAGAGTACATAAAATTAACTTTGAAAATAAGGAGTTTAAGAGAGAGTTTTTGCTTTTTTGATAAACAGATGGAGAGGTTATTGATATATAAAAGATCTACTCCTCAAAAAAGAAAAGAATTGGCCAATAATATGGAATTAATAAAATATGAGCACAATAAGTTAGTGAGGGCAATAAAACTAATTGATATATATTTAAAGGATATTACTGTTTGTTTGAACTTATATGACAACGTATATAATAATAAAAAAATAAGCAGAAAAAGAGAGAGAGTTGAGAGTGTAGAGATGACATTGCAAAATAAGGGAATAGATAAATGATATTAAGGAAGATACAATAGGGTATCTTCCTTATCAACTAGTCTTATTAGCTAAATGGTGTTTAAACCATTCTTCTGAGTAGGGAACGAATTTAAATTTTTGAAAATAATATTTTTCTTTAAAGAAGGCTACGATATATGGGTTTTCATACGTTTTTTCTAAGGAATCCAAATATTCTTTTAATTTTTCAGGTAGTGAAGGGTTATCAAATTGCATCTCAAAAATCTTATCTGAAAATTCATTCCATACTTCCACAAAAAATTTGCGAAGTTCAATATTGCTGGTTAGATCCTCTGATATAAAGTTTACAAGTTTATATAAATCCATATCAAATTTTTTAGTCCCAGATGTATATACTTCTTGAACGTTTTTAAGATCTAAAACTTCTTCCCCAGTTTCCGAATTCCTATTAAATACATATATATCAATAGTATGATTGTTTATTTTGGCTCTATAGAATGTTTTTACACAAAGATCATTCATTATAAAATATGTTTTTTCTGAAATTAATTCTTCTGGCATAAAATTCATCTCCTTTAATCAAGAAATAAATATTTGTCATACAATATTGGTGAAATTTTGGTTTTGTTGTTACCATCTATAGTGATCATATATAAACAACCGTTATCACTGAAGTTTTCGTAATAGATCCAATCATTTAAAATATTTATTCTTTTAGTATAATCATTGTTTAGCTTTTGTAAATTAAGTCCATTTATATTTATTTTATATAAATTATTATAATCTTTAACGTTAGAAAAATATATATAATCTTTATATATGTTAAGAAAATTTGCTTCCACATTGCAAATTACACATTTCTCACCTCCATTTAGTTCCATACGATAAATTTTATTACATTCTAGATTACTATAAAAAATTTGATTTTTATATATGTTAACAAATAAAGATGACGTAGAATTAAGTCGTATCTTGTTTTTGGTAGCTATATCAAATTTATATATATAATTATTATCGGATTCATTGACGTAATAAAGAGTGTCTTTGTACATGGAAATATATTTGCAACTATCTTTATTTATACACATATTATCTAACCCATTAGGCTTTATCCTAAACAATTTACCATCATAAGAGGTGTAGTATAACCAATCCTTATAAAAAAGAAACCAAGTTGTTTCTTTATCCAACACAATTTTTTTAGAAGAGCCGTTAACATTAGTTTCATATATTTTGTCGTTATCGCTTCTGTTTATAAAATAAATTAAATCCTTATAATATATTAGATTATCTGCGTGATCATCAAATAATTTTTTATAAATATTTTCTTTTTTATTGATTTTATAAATCTTTTGCCCATCACTTAAGTTGATTAAATAATTAGTATCATTCACAAGAATAACTAAATTACCGTTAATGTTATTGCCTGAAGCTGTAACATTAGCAGAATTTTGTGAAGATATGAGAAAAAAATCAGGTTCATTAAAAGTTGCTAATAAATCAAGAAAATCATTTTTCATATCTTTAGCAGATTGATATCTTTTACTCACATTAAATGAAATAGCTTTTAAAATTATTTTAGCTAATTGTCCCTCACATTGGGCAGGGTTTGGAACTTCTTCACTAGATAATCTTTTAAATAATGCAAGTTTAGAATCGTCATTAATATTTTTAGCAAATGGGAACATATTATTATTTAAAAGCTTATATAAAACAATTCCAAGTGAATATAGATCGGAACAGTTACTAAATTTTCCCGAATTAAAAATTTCAGGTGGTTGATAAAAATAATTTGATAAATTTTCTGTTTTTACTAAAAGATTATCTCTATCTACAGATAAATCAAAATTTCCCAAGCAAAAATGCTTATTTGCATTAAAAAAGATTGAATCAGGGTTTATATTTTTATGAATTATATTTTGCTCATGACATTTTTCGAGAGCGGTTAATATATCAATAGCAAGCATAATTACGTCTTTTTTTGTGATATTATTATTTTCAAGGAATTTTGGTAGAGTATAGGAATAGTCCATACGAATTAGTATGTCATACCCCATATTATCATATCTTTTTATAATAGAGTGATCTTTATATTGCAATATATTTTGATCAAGCGAAGACAGAGTATCTAGTTCGCTATTAATATTATCCAAATTACTTGGGGCAACAGATATAATTTTCAAAATAGATTCATATTTTTTATCTAAATTATTTTTAGATATTTTGTATACTGAACCTAATCGATCCTGACCTAATTTTTCTTCTAGTTGCCAATCGCCAAAAAAAGGTTCGTATAGCTTCAAGTAGTTCATTGTTTTCACTCCTCTATAACAGAATAAAACAACTAAATATATTACTTATAATGTTGCTTTAGAACCCAATTTAGGATATCGACAAAATAAAGTTTATTTTTACAGGATAATGTATACATTAAAGTATAGTGATTTTATTATCGAATATATATTAGTAGGCTAATCCTAAAAGATAATGGGAAGGAAGGTAAAGTGTATGGGAATCCTTATAAAAAATAGGTACAAATTGATAAATACATTATCAGAAGGTTTAGTTAGTA
Organism: Clostridiales bacterium; assembly: GCA_017961515.1. NCBI lineage: Bacteria > Bacillati > Bacillota > Clostridia > Eubacteriales > Clostridiales bacterium. The sequence continues at coordinate 90,455 of JAGCXC010000013.1, forward strand.
CTGTTTGGCTTGCTTCAGATAAGCAGATTATAAGGAAGAAAGAAACAGAAGTTATAGTAAAAACTATTAAAAAGAGTGACATAACAGGAGACATAGATAGTATAATTTATTTTAAAAATATAGTAAACACATTATCTCAAAAGGATTTAAGGGTTGCTCCAAGGATTATAGACAAAGGAGAAATAGGGGACAAAATATTTATTGTAATGGAGAAGATTAGCGGAACACCGTTGAATGAATATTTGACGGAGGCTATGTCTATTAATGAAAAAGTGGATTTATTTATTAACATAGCAAAGGCGCTAAATAAATTACATGACTTAGGTGTGGTACACAATAATATAAAGCCTAGCAACATACTAATAAAATCTGGTGCTAATGAGAATACGGATGTTAGTATGATAGGAATAGATTTGTCGTTTTTGTTAAAAGATGAAGTGATGGATAAGCTTTTAGAGCAAAATATAAATTATATATCACCTGAACAAATTGGGTTAATACAAAAAGATATAGACAAGAAAAGTGATATGTATTTGATGGGTATAGTATTTTATGAAATGTTAACCAATCATTTGCCAATAGTAGGAGACGATATAAATGAATTGTTATATAATCAGATATCACGAAGACCAGATAGTCCGTCAAAATATAATAATAAGATTGATGAGACATTGGAACAAATTATATTTAAATTACTAGAAAAAGATCCTCAAAGTCGTTATGGATCTACTCAAGGGTTACTACATGATTTAGGGAAATACAAAAAAGGTAATAGAAACTTTAAGCTTGGCTTATTTGACGAGAATATAAACATAAAATATAACGTCAATATGGTTGGAAGAGAAAAGGAGTTATCTTATATAGAAACTATATTTTCTAATTTAGAAAAATCGGAAGGGAAATTTGTAATAATAGAGGGTAATCAGGGAATAGGAAAGAGAAGATTATTAGATGAGTTTAAGAATTCGATTCATGGGAGAAGAGCGTTAGTAGTGGATAGTAAAGACACTCTTGTAGAAAAAAATGGTAAGTATTCGTTAATAAGAAATATTATATTTTTGATTGTAAAAGAAATAAAAACATATTCTAATGATGATCAAAACCAAATGGTTAATAAATTACGAAAAGAATTAGGTGAGTGGGGAGCATTATTAATTAATATAAGCCCTGAGCTAGAAGAAATTTTGTACAAATATTCGACAGTTACAAATTTAACAGGTGGAGAAAGGGTGCGAAAGGAATATCAGGCTTTAGATATATTTTTTAAGAGCATGGATATATTTGATAAAGCATTGATAATACTAGTTAATAAGATTGACGTAATAGACAAAGAGAGTTTGGAATATTTAAAACATTTTGCAGGAGAAATATCAAAACATAAAATTATGATATTAGCAACATGTAAAAATAACATAAAAGACCTAAATAATGTAGAAGTAATAAAGTTAAAACTTTTGGACTATAGCAATGTAAATGAGATGGTAAGCGAATTATTAAATTATGATAGCGATAAAACAGAAAAAATAACAGACATTGTATATAGAAAAAGTAGCGGTAATCCGCGATATACACTGCAAGTGTTAAAGCAATTAGTTAGCCAAAATATTGTGAACAAAAAAGATGGAGAATGGGTATACAATGAAAATAAGGTAAAAGAGACAGATATAGCAGATAGTTTTTTGGATGTTCAAATAAAAGAGATATTGGATATGTCGGATGATGAATTATATGTACTAACTGTTCTGGCCTGTATAGGCAAAGAAGTAGAGGTTGATGTATTAGAAGGCGTACTAGGTAGATCAAAAGAACAAACGTCTTTGATTCTTGATAGGTTTTGTGAATCGAAACTTATAGAATTTAATGATTTTAAATATAGTTTTTTGAGTGAAAAGATACGCGAGAACTTAATAGCAAGAGTTAAAAAAGATAATGAAAAATTACTACATAATAGAATAGCCAATAGTTTAGAAAAAAAATATGCTGACAATAAAGAGTATATATTAAATATATATGAGCATTTTAAAAAGGCTGACAATAAAGAAAAAATGGAGGAATACGCAAAAAAGGTAAAGGAACTTAACATATATAACCTAGATAGTAAACTTGCGTTAGAGTGTTTTGATGATATACTAAAAATTAAAAATGATCCAGAGTACAAAAAAATGGTTGCTAAAATACATTACATGTTAGGGGAATTGGATATAGCGGCACTTTTGTTCAAGGAGCTATACAATGTGTCTGAAACAGAAAAAGACAAAATAGGATTGATAGTTAATCTTATAAATATTTACAATAAAAAGCAAGAGTATACCAAGAGCGAGAATTATATCGAAATAGCACTAAATATTTTAAATATAAAAATTCCTAAAAACAGATTTATCATGTGGCTAGATTATATAAATGATTCAACAATGATTAAAGGAAGAGAAAAAGATAAGGAGAATATTGAAAACAAGATAGAACTTTATATAGCATTAGCTAGTTACTATAAAGGAAAAGACGATTTAAAAAGTAAGTATTTTGCGAAAAAACAATACAATCTAATGAAATGTTTGCAAGGTAATAAAAATATAGAGATAGAAGCGATAAATGCATTTCACGAATATTGTAGGAATAGTAGCACGAGACTTTTAGATATAACTATAAATGAGAGAGACGAATTAAAACATAGATATCAGATTGCATATACATATAAATTGTATGGGGAATATTATGAAAAAAGGGGACAGTATAAAGAGGCTATCGATAAATATGTAAAGAGTGCCAATTTGTATAAATCTATCAATAATGATTTTTGTTATTATAAAATACAAAGCAAGATATTTGATAATGATTATAATTTGAGTTTGTATAGAGACGCCATGGAAATAAATAAAGATTATAGTGAATTTGTTTCTAATAAATATGAACAATACAATATAAAAGCATACAGTAATTTCTTAAAAATATATATTGCTTATAATGATACTAAAAATATAGATGAATATAAGAGGAAAATACAAGATTTTTTAAGAGATAATGATAATATTGATACTCCACTATACATATATGCACTAAAGGTATTAGGTATGATGGAATTGGAGAATGGCACAATAGTTGAGGCAATAGAGCGGTTTAAAAACATAATACTTTTGAAAAATACTGATGCAAGTGTTTATTTATATTTAGTTGAAGCATACATAGAACAATTATTATCTAATGACAAATTTGTTTTGCTAGAGAAAAATGTTATTATAAGTGATATAAATAGACTGTTAAAAAGAGCCAGAAAATTGTGTAGTAGAGTTGAAAAGGGTAGGTACTATTATCAAAAGGCGAGATTTTATAGTTTTTTAGAAAAAAATACACGAGCAAATGAATATTATAATGCAAGTATAAGAGTGCTATATAAGTTTAATGATCAATATATGTTGGCCAGAGTATATACAGACTATGCAAAGTTTTTGAATGATAATGGAGATAAAGAAAGGTGCACTGAGAATTTAGAAAAAGCGTATATAATATTTTCTAAAATAGGAGCTCAAAAATACATTGACAAAATAAGAAAGCATTTTAATCTAATAATTAATGAGCAAGAGAAGATATCTATGGCAAAGAAGGTGAAATATGCAGCGCAGTTAGAGATTGTGCTAAAATTGAATCAGCACATAAGTTCAATGCTTAATATAAATGATTTATTGGACAAGGTGTTAAAAATAGCGATTGAGTATACTGGAGCGACAGGAGGTTGTATATTTACAATAGATAGAGGAACAAGATATTTGAAAAAAAGGTTGAGTTATTTTATATCAAATGAAGTATATTCAAAAGAAGTACTAAAGTTGGTACAAGACAAAAAGAAGTCATTGCTAATTGCGAATGCATCTTGCGATGAAAGGTTTTTAAGTGATAGAGATGTTTTGATAAATGATATTAAATCAGTAATAGCAGTACCAATAAAATATGGAGACGATATAAAGGGAATTTGCTATTTAAGCAATAATTTAGCGGAAGGCGTGTTTGATGAAAGAGATTTGGAAATTTTAGAATTATTAATGAGCCAGGCTGCCATATCTCTAGAGAACGCAGAACTGTACGAAATGGCAATTACAGATGGATTAACAGGTCTAATAACGCATAAACATTTTAAATATATAGCTACTCAAGAGTTAGAAAAAAGCATAAGGCACAAGAGAGATTTATCAATAGCAATGTTAGATATAGATCACTTTAAAAAATTTAATGATACTTACGGACATCAAGCAGGAGATTATGTTTTGGCTGAAGTAGCGAGAATGACTAAAGAATTATTTAGATTAAGTGATAGCGTAGCACGGTACGGGGGAGAGGAATTTGTTATACTTATGCCGGACACAGATGAAGAAGGAGGTTTTATTGCTTGCGAGCGTTTAAGGAAAAAGATTGAGGAGAAAGTATTTTTGTTTGGGGAAGATTCTTTTAGTGTTACAGTGAGTATGGGGATTGCAGAACTTAAAAGTCCTGAACAAACAGTAGAAGAAATAATAAAAGCATCGGATTTGGCATTATATAAATCAAAAGAAACTGGAAGAAATAAGGTTACAAAAGCAGAGCTTAGTTAACAATTTGTTTAGCAAAATACTAATTTAGGGAGAATATACAATATATTTTAAAAATAAAGGCAAAAATAATGCAATTTTAGTATTGACTTACTAAAGAAAGAGTATTATACTCTTTGAAGGAGTGAGTAAACGAGATGAACGCGGGCACAAAACCGAAAGGTTGTGCGTGAGGAAAGTCCGGGCTCCATAGGGTAAGGGTGCCGGGTAACTCCCGGTGAAGGTAACTTTAAGGAAAGTGCAACAGAAATATACCGCATAAGAGATTATGTAAGGGTGGAATGGCGAGGTAAGAGCTCACCAGCAGTAGGGTAATCTACTGGCTATGTAAACCCCATCCGGAGCAACACCGTGGAGAAACGTAATAAAGCGACCCGCTTAGTTTCGAGGAGGTGGCTTGAGCTGTGCAGAGATGCACGGCCTAGATAGATGTTCATCAAGAACAGAACCCGGCTTAAAAGTTTACTCATTTTTCCATGAAAAAAATACGGTTAAGAAACCGAAAAGTGAAGTAATAATGTTGTGGGTTTGTTGATCTTAGAGAATTGGAGGAGAGATTTTAGTGAGTACAGATGTTTTATCAACGCAAAGGCCTGTTTCATTATTGAGGAGGGGTACTGATGTATAAGAAAATATCTAAGCTTAAAGTATTTTTTTTGATGTCCACGGTTATATTGTCGTTATTATCTTGTGGATCGTATGCAGCGAAGGAGAAAGAAATAGTTATTTTACACACAAATGATGTACATTCTAGAGCAAAGGATAATGGCTTAGAGATAGGGTATGCTAGATTTAGTACATATATAAAGAGTGTAAGGAACGAATTGAAGGTAGATCCTATAGTACTGGACGCGGGGGACGCTTTTCATGGAAAAATAATATCGTACAGCAGTGAAGGCGAGAGTATAGTTAATGTAATGAACAGAGTGGGCTATACAGCGATGTGTCCAGGGAATCATGATTTTAATTATGGATCCAAGAGGTTAGTAGAGTTATCGCAGTTAGCAAAGTTTAACGTGCTGTCTGCGAACGTGGTAGATCTAGAAAAGAAACATGTTTTTACACCGTACATAATAATAGAGAGAGAGGGTGTAAAGATAGGGATATTTGGTTTATGCACACCCGAGACTGCAACAAAGACAAATCCTAAGAATGTCCGAGATGTAGAATTTCAAGAATGCATAGAAGTATCAAAGCGAGTGGTGAACGAATTAAAGAGCAAGAAAGTAGATGCTATAATTTGTTTGGGTCACATAGGATTAGATACCTCCAGCGTTATAACAAGTGATGTTATATGTTCGAGTGTAGACGGCATAGATTTGTTTGTAGATGGACACAGTCACACAAAATTAGAAAATGGGCTTAGAGTTAATAACACATACATAGTATCCACAGGTCAATATTTGAATAACATAGGACAAGTTAAGATGAGGTTTGGAAAAGGTAATAAGTTAGTAAATATAGAATGCGAGTTAATATCGAAGGAAGAAGTTTCTAAATTAGAAGAAGATCCGGAAATAGTAGATTTTATAAATGAGATTGAAAGAGAGCAATCTCATGAGTTGGGAGAGATTATAGCCCACACAGATATAAAATTAGATGGAGAGAGAAAGAGAGTAAGAACTAGTAGTACCAATATGAGTAAGATGTTGTCACAGGCGATATATGAGTTTACAAATGCGGATGTTGCCATATTAAATGGTGGAACGATAAGATCTAGCATAGATATAGGGGATATTACACGGATGGATATAATAAGTGTGTTGCCGTTTGATAATACATTGGTTACGAAAAAGATGACAGGTAGTCAGTTAAAGAAGGTATTAGAAGAGGGAGTAGGATATTATCCAGTGGAAAATGGAGGATTTCCTGATATAGCTGGTATGACATATAAATTCGATCCTAATAGACCTAAAGGAAGTCGAGTTATAAGCATAAAGAAAGATGGCGAAGACATAAAGATGAACAAGGAGTATATAGTTGCGTTGTCTGACTATTTGGACGAAGGTGGAGATAATTATCCATTTGCAGATATTCCGTTTATTGATGAGCATAAGCCTGTAAATGAAATATTTACAGAATATTTAAGAAATAATCCGGTTATTGGAGAGTCAAATGACATTATGGTAAATACGAAGATAATATTTACACCAGTAGATATGCTAATATGGTATAGAGTCTCGGAAGGAGAGGGTTTGGAGAGTATTGCTAAAAAGTATGGTGTAGATGTGTATGATATTGCTAAAATGAATGATTTGGATTTAAGAAATCCAAAGATTTGGAAAGGTCAGATTTTGTTTATACAAAAGGCTTCATAAAATAACTTTTATCTTTAACAAGGCGGAAACCCACTGCCCTTGGGCGGTGGGAGGAGCCTCGCAGATTAATAACAATTAGCCTTGTGTTTCAATATACTTTTGTATAATCGCAGATGATACCTCTCCAATACTA